>CAZIBK010000004.1:15450-26094 GCA_964537125.1 uncultured Oscillospiraceae bacterium | reverse complement strand
CCCCCATATCATGCTTGCCGCGTTCTCATTTCCAAACACCGCGTCAACAACAGCTTTCGGAATATATGTAACCCCGTCTATTATTACCGGCGCAGCGCCTATTTCGACAGCCTCGCCGTTTACATATATGACCTTCTCGCCTATTGCCATGCCACGGTTATCATCATTTATAAAATTCTCCCCAAAATAAAGCTTTACCTCATTTTGCAGACCCGTAACGGCGACCTCTCTTGCCTCTCCGTTCCATGAAACGGCTACGCTGCCTTTTTCCGCAAGCAGACGAACAGGAATAAGCTCTTCTGAGGCTTCCTCCGCTTGCTGTTGCGCTGCCTCCTCCGCTATTTCCGAAGCTTCGGTCTCTTCAACTACCGCGCCTTCAGGTATGGGCGCATAATTGAGGCTGTCGCAGCCCTCAAAAACGCGGCTTCCAATTTTCTTCACGCTGTCGGGAATAAATACTGTTGCAAGCGCCTTGCACTCGTAAAACGCGCCCTCCGCTATTTCCTCAACGCCGTCTTCTATTATGACCGTCTTAAGATACGGACTCTTCTCAAAGGCAAAGCGGCCTATATTCACCTTGACGCCGGCTATTTCCCCGGGTATCGTAAGCGTGGTAACATTGGGATTAAGAAGCCCTGTTATAACAATAACTCCGTCTGTATACGGCTCGGCGTAGACGTAATTACAATAGAAATTCTCATACGCGGCAACCCCCTTTGTTCCCGCCTGCGCGGTAAGCGTACAGCTAAACAAAAGCGCTGACGCAAGTAATAAACTCAACCTTTTCATATTCTTAACCCCCTTATTTTATACATATATAATACACCGTTTTTCGACCGTTTGCAATAGGTATGTGCCACACATTTTTAATCAAAGGCTATCAGCGCGCTCTTTGCCTCGTCATCCCACTCTGCATTTGCGCCGAATGCTTCTGCAAGGGCGCGGAGCGGTATCATTGTTCTGTCATGCTCTATTATTGCGGCTGTATCGAGAACCGATTTCTTTCCGTTCACATATACTGCGTTCTCTCCGACGGGAAATTCCGCAATAACGCCGTCCTTCCCGGCAATTGCTGTTTTGCGCTCATCGTCCCACGAAACATCGGCTCCCATAGCCTCTCCCACGGCTCGAAGCGGAATCAGCGTACGTCCGTTTTCAAGTATTGCGGAGCCTGTTTGAAGAACCTCGCCGTTGATATATATGCTTATAACTATGCTGTATTTCAAGCCCTTTTCCTCGGCAAAACGCTCCGCATAGCTTCCGCTCGGCACATAAAGGCGAATATTGCCGTACTTCGCGTCAAGCCAAATTTCATTGCCGTTTTCGTCTGTCATCAGGTCGCGGAAAATTGTATCCGGAAGCGACGTTACCGACGACGGAATATATATGTCGGCGTTGGGACTTATATCGTAAAAGGCGCTGCCGTCAATTTCGGGATTTCCGCCATCCTCTATAACTATCTTTTTCAGATTTTTGCTGCTTGCAAACGCCCACTTGTCCAGCCTTTCAACGCCTTCGGATATAATCACGCTTTCAATGTCCGTATCGGCAAAGGCGCATATTCCGACATTTTTAACCGAATCTCCCACATAGAGATATTTAATATCCTTATTGCCGCGAAACGCCTCATAATCCGCGTTTTTCGCAAGACAGCCGTATTCCGCGCCTATCCTTTCGGCGTATTTCCTTACATTTTCGTCACCGTACAGAACCGTTTTTTTCGGGATCGCTGTTACTTTGCGTCCGCCCTGAATGTTGTAATAGCCCTTCATCCCGTTTGCGTATTCCTCATACTGCATATGAACGCTTTCGCCTTCGGTTCCGTAAAATTCCCACCTGTTCGGCTCAAAATTCATGTTTTCCGTTACTACTGTTTCAAGCGACGGACATTGTATAAACATTGCCCCCGGTTCCTCCGGAGCGCCTTTGAAGGAAATATATACCTCTTTCAAAGCCGTACACCCAAAGAAGGGCGCGTAGTCAGTCAAGCAAACCATATCAACAACGCCAACATCCCCCGTTTCCGCATCGGCGCCGTCGGAGGGCATCCCCTCCCAGCTTTCAAGAGCTGTAAGCTTCACCTTTTCAAGAGACGAGCATCCCGCAAAAGCGCTCTTCCCGAGTATTTTTACATTATTGAGGTTTATGCTCTTCAAAAAAGTGCAGTTCCGAAAACAGTTTGGCGGTACCTCTTCCAAATCCTTCGGCAGAGTCGCTCTTTCGATTCCGCAGCCGCCGAACGAATACATTGAAAGCGTCGATCCCTCTTTAATATTAAGCTCTTTAAGCTTTTCGGCGCCGAAAAACGCCATAGACCCTATTTGCACTCCGCCGTTAAATTGTACGTTTTTAAGCTTCGCCGCGTTTTCAAACGCGTAACTGCCCAATTCTTCAAGGCTTTCGGGAAATATTGCCTCTTCAAGATTCCCGCACCGTCTGAAAGCATAAGGTGCAATGCTCTTTACGCCCTCAGGCACAGCATATACCTCATTTTGCTTTGACGAGGGATATTTTATCAGCACGCTCATATCCTTGCCGAACAATACTCCGTCGCTTGAAACAAGGCTTTCGTTCGCCTCGTCAACATATATGCTTTCAAGGCTTTCCGCGTCCCACCCGGCTGTTTCAACCCTTTTTGTTTTTGCGGGGATATTTACGCTTTTCAAAGCTGTTTCGTGAAACATTCCTATGTCAAGTGTTTCAAGGCTTTCGGGCAGCTTTACATTTTCAAGAGATGTGCATTTATAAAAAAACTGCTCATCCAATTCTGTCACGCAATCGGGCAAAACGGCTTCCTTTAAGTTATCGTGCAGCGCCAATGTGCCTGACAGCATAATGTTCCCCTCGGCTATAAATTTTATCATCTTATCTTCAAAGCCGTATATATCGTACGCATTGAATTTTCCTTCGCCGCTGAGAGCGAACACCCCGTTTTCAAAGCTCCATTCAACGCCGTCTTTTATTCCGCCGACTGTGCTGCGCCCTTCAATAGTACCGTCGGCACAGTGTATTTCCGCCTTGTATAAGGGCAGCATATCCCCGTATACCGCACTGTTTAACGCTTCCCGCCACTGCTCCGTGCTTCCGTTGTAATAAACCGCTTCAAGCTCGATATCGTCATCTATTTTAAAATGCTGCCAATTTTCAAATCGAAAAATCCTGATATTCATACACCCTTTGAAGGGGCTGCCAAACATCAGCGGACTGCCGTTAAACACGACCTCTCTCAGGTTTTTAAAGCCTTCAAAGCAGTCGCCCTCTATCGAAAAAATATCTTTTTCTATAACGATTTTTCGGATATCCTCTCTTATAGTGTCCCATTCCTCCTGCGCCGTCACTTTCCCGTTGCCGCTCAAGGTCAGAACTGCGTCCTCAGCCTCCCAAAAAACCTTTTCAAAGTCGCCTTCCGTCACTCCGCCGTAATCCGCAAATACATTTGCCGCAGAGAATAGTATCGACAGGCATATTAAAATTGCCGCCGCGGCTTTTTTCATTTTCATTAACCTCCGATTCCGGTTTTTTACTCAAGGTTTAGCCTGTGTTCAAGAAAATACACCGTCAGGAAATAAACTCCGACTCCCGTCAATACTGTTAAAATCAACTGAGCCAAAGCCGAAAATTTCAAAGGGACTGCTTCAAGCAATGCCGTATTGAGCATATTGTTTACCGCAACCAGCCCCGCAAACGACGCGCAAGACAAAAGCTTATGCCGATTATTGAAGGAATATCCTATCGCCATCGAAGCATATACCATCAAATAGAACTTAAATACTTTCATGAGAAGCATTATCAGCATAATTATATTATCGGCGTTGACAGAAATATCCACATGCGTCAGGTTCAGATAATCTATAATCGGGCTAAACGCCGACAAAATGCCTATTGCAAATATTAAATACCCGATTAGGGTCCATACTGCCGAAACAATCATTTTTGCGATTACTTTACTTCCCGCAGCTGCGGGGAGCGTGTTCATCAAATACCCCTGCGGGCCCAAAATATTGCTCCTGAAACGCTTTATTGCATAAATAAGCGACATAACAAGGGATATCATCCCCAAATACATTATCGCGACAAACAGCATACTTCCAACCGACTGTAACAGGCTCGGCTCGGTCATATAGCCGCCCATTGTAAATCCGCCCGATATATTTGTCACAACCGCAAAAGCTGCGGCAATCGCCAAAAGAGCGCCGTACACCGTCAGCATAAGACCTCGCGTCGCCCTGAACTCATATTTTATAAGCTTCCCTAACATCTGAATACCTCCCTGAACACCTCGTCGATACTTTTCCCTTCGCGCTCGCGTACGGAGTCCGCCTCCTCATGCAAAATTATCTTCCCGTCTTTTATAAAGATCACCTCATCCAGAACCTTTTCAACATCCGCTATAAGATGTGTCGAAATAAGAACCGTCGCATCCTCTGAATAATTCTTCACTATGCTCTCCAATATATAGTCGCGCGTGGCAGGATCCACCCCGCCAATAGGCTCGTCCAGAAGATAAAGCTTTGCCCTGCGGCTCATTATCAATATAAGCTGCACCTTTTCTCTGTTTCCCTTTGACAGGGTCTTAAGCTTATCCTTTTTGTCTATGCCGAGGCTTTCTATCATTTCCGCAGCTCTTTCGGGGCGAAAATCCTCATAAAATTCCGTGAAAAACTTTATCGATTCGCCGACCGTCATTTTTTCGTCAAGGCAATTTCTGTCAGGCAGATACGACACAATCCTTTTCGTAGCCGCCGAGGGCTTCGAATCGCCGATATATACGCTTCCGCTTGTAGGCGTGAGAAGACCGTTCACCGTCTTGATAAGCGTTGTCTTCCCGCTGCCGTTAGGCCCCAAAAGACCGACTATCCTGCCTTGTCTTATCTTCAAGTCAACTCCGTCAAGCGCCGCCTTTCTGCCGAATTTCTTCACAAGCGAATAGCACTGTAAAATATACTCACTCATTTTCCGTCCTCCTTAAAGCTCTTCGATATCCGAACATATATCACCCTATGTATTACTTAAAATTAAGCCGCCTTGTCAATACTTTTTTAGGCGGCATAATCTCCGCCTCACCCATAAAAAGACAAACCGTGCAATTCAGCCGCGCCCAAAGCGCGCCGATTAACTCATCATTTCAACGCCCGCATCTGTCGCACGGAATTGAAGCGCGTCCTGAACCGTCTTAAACGCCCCTTCGCCATTCCAACCGTTTTCCATGCTCTTTTCCATAGCAGTCATAGCGGGATATTGAAAACAGCTTTTCTGATGCGTATAATTAAACCAACTGCTTATGATATACCCATCTTGAACCTCCCCGATGGGATAAGCCACATAGCCTCTTTGCTTTTCTCCGCCGCGAGGCATCGAGAACGCCGCAAAAAGACCGGTATTGCTCTGATTTTCCCCAAAAACACTGTTCGAGGCATATGTCTGTGAACCTATGAAGTAATAATCGGAAGCAAATGTTTCCCCTTCTCTGTCATACAGGACGCGCCCCGTCGCATCACCCGCAGAGTACCATCCCGCAGAAATATCGCAATAAACAGGCAAAAGCCGAATAGCCTCGGTGCCGCAAAAGCCCGGATCGGCAGTCCAAAGGAAATGATGGAAAATTATCCACCGTTCTTTCTCGCCCGGTATTTGAACTCCAATGCCGGTGACGCGCAGCTCTTTGGCATCATAAAAGGCGTCATGTACGGTGTGATGAACTCCGCCGCTTTCATACTGCGTTATCACTGTTCTGCCGTCGTTCACAGGCTTATCCGCTGCATCAACAACAACCCGCAAAGCGCCATCACAAGCCGCTATATCCTCAGCTCTGATGTCGTTTAGCACATTCTTCGGGAATCCGAGACTCAAGAGGTGTGACTTAATATCCTCAACATCTTCATGCTCAGCCGCATCAAGCGCCGTCCATTTCATAGGATAACGGCTTCCGAATGTGTAACCTAAGGCAAACCCTGCAACGAGAAGCGCAACAAGTGAAATTACAATGCGGCGATCCGTCACTTTGATTGGCACGGCATGAATGTCATATCCGGCTTCATCTATTTCCTTGGACAGCTTATATAAGCTAAAAATGATAAATACATACCCGACAGCCATTGCCGCCGCAATTACCGATCCGTTATATCGGATCAGCGCAAGCAGACACATGAGTACATACCATAAAATCAAGGCAGCCGCACCTCCGGCATGAGGCTGAAGCCGAGCTTTTTGCCGAACGGATATAAAAGCGCGCCAAAGGCAAAGAAATTCAATAAACAAAAGCGCCATATTTACAATTGCCGCCGCCGATGCGGTTCGAGCAGCGTAAATATTGCTTTGAAGAATTGTCGTATTGAGTATCAATAACGTGAAAAAGTACGCCGTTCTGATGATTGATACGGCAAAGCAACCCGCAAACCACTTGTTTTCATGCCTTAATGTGCGAAAACCAAGCAGCTGCAAAACTATGCCGACGGCAGGGAGAATATAATTCAGGCGCCAAAAATTTAGCACTATTACATCAAGCGCCATTCCTGCCAAAACCCTGCTTATCGCCTTTTTCCACGGTAAAGCTTTATGCCGCGTCTCAGAGGCGCTATATTCAATCGGGCTTTCAAATTCCTTGCCATTATCATTCATCGTTTCCCGCTCATTGCCGCTCATCCTTTTTCCTCCCAATGTTTCGCAAAGCCGTTTTTCCGTCGGTACACTATAAATAAAGCTGAATCAGTAAAAAATTATCCAAAGTGACGGTTCTATGCAGAATTAAAACTCATCTCTGTTGACAATTCAAATTATAACATTTAACAATGTAAATGGCAACACCCTTTCCCTAATGATCGGCACGAAATTTATTGAGTTTTAAATCGGAGCGGCACTCATAAATCCCGTGCTTGCGAACGATTGCATCCTGCGCGGAGGGCGGGATGCAGATTATTACGGACGAAAAAGCGAAAAATAACGGGTACTCGGCTTTTACGCCAAATACCCGTTATCCCGTTTACCGACACCGACCGACAAATACCGTAATCGCAATCTTTAAAATCGCTTTACTACGAACATCCTCGTAAGGCGCCGGCCTTAATACTGATTTTAACCGACAATACCTGCTGCTGCGAAGTTTTCAACAAGACGCTTCTGGATTATGAAGTAGATAATGAGAAGCGGGATAAGGTAAATGAGCACTGCTGCTTGCTTAACAGCATCATACGCGAAGCTGGAAGCCGCGGGAGCGTCATACCATGTCTGTACGGCGGAAACTATGTTATTCGAGTTTGTAGCCGCAAATGTCTGGTTGAGCTTCATTGCAAGATACGGTCCTTCCGGATGGAAGTAACCGGTGTAATATGTATCGCCGTAGTTCCAAATGAATGAAAGAACCGCAACAACCATTATCGAAGGAAGGGCGTTCGGAAGAGCTATTCTGAAATATGTCTTATAGAAGCCGCAGCCATCGATAAGAGCTGCTTCCTCAAGCTCCTTGGGAAGTCCCTGGAAGAAGGATGAGAAGATATAGATGAACAAGCTCTGCTTCAAGCCCTGTCCGAAGAAGGACAGCATATAAAGTGTTATCGGGTTGTTGATAAGGTCAATCGTGTCGCCCGTGAAGAACTTGAAGATACCGAAGATATCAAAGTTCTTGAATCTCAGATACTGAGAAATAAGCAGCGACTGCGGAGGAACAACGAAGGTGAAGATAACGAGGAAGAATACAAGATTCTTAAACGGAATCTTAACTCTGCCTATCGTGTAACCTGCCATAGCGCAGATGAACACCTGAATAACTGCGATAACCGCTGCATAAAGAAGCGACTGGAACATTGTAAGGAAGTTACCGAATACAAGTCTGATTGCAGCCTTGAAGCTGACTATCGAATAATGAATGGGAACCCATACAACATCGGGATTACCGAGATCCTCAACATCGCAGAATATCATCGGGAAGAGCTTCAGTATAGGATAAAGAATAGAGAAGCACATACCTAAAATAAGAGTGATGGCGAAGAGCTTTACTATAAATCCCTGTACGGTGCGTTTTGCGACAAGCGGATCGGTGATAGAGTTATCGTTCCACTTTTCCTTGACCCAGCCAAGGAAGCCTACTTTATTTTTCTTAGCCTTTTTAACTTTCTGCTCAGTCACCTAACTTCACCACCTTTGTAAGTATGAGAACCATCAACACAAGAATAATCAGTACGTCGAACATATATACTACCGAAAGTGCGCTGCCGACGCCGATATTATTCTTTGTGAAAGCGAATGCGTAAACCTCTGTTGCGATGGAGCTGTCGAGGAACAAGTCAACGAACGTGAATACGAAGTTGAACAGCGTTATCGATGATACCATCGGGAAAGTTACCTTCCAGAATACTTCATAGGTTGTAGCGCCTTCTATCTTGGCAACCTCATAAAGCGAAGGATTGATGGACTGGAGAGCCGCGAGGTAAAGGAGCGTCTGAACGCCGGCCTTTGAAATGATACTCGAAATATCACTTACAACGCCTATGACGAAACTGATAACCTCTTTCGGTAGGAACGTGTATGAAGTCAATAGCCTCATGACAAATCCCGATTCCTCGGTTGCTACAGCCGTAACGCCTGTCATATCGCCGCCTGTTGTTGCAACAAGTGTTGTAACGATGGAAAGACCGAGAACTATGGGAAGGAAGAATATAACTCTGACGATATCTCTTCCCTTATAGTTAGCGTTTACGAGAAGCGCCGAGAAAAGGCTGAATACTACTATAAGAGGCGTATTCAATATGATGTTTGAGTTTTCTGTCGAGAATACACGGGCAAACTGCTGATTCTGAGTGGAAACCTCTGTGTTGAAAAGCGCGATGTAATTACTGATACCGGTCCATGTCATCTCCATACCGCCGGTTTCCTTAACGCCAACCTCATTGAATGAGTAAATAATCGTATTTACCATGGGAATGAGGAAGAAAAGAAGGAAACCAATTATCCAGGGAAGTAAGAAGATATAACCGTTTATCTTCTGCGTGGTCTGGAATTTCAAATGCTTTTTCGGCTTAGCCACAGCTGCCGAGCTAACTTTCGGTTTATTCATTTACTTCTCCCCCTTTCACTATTAAGTAGCCCATCTTATTAACATGACCGTACTCGGTATCAACTGCGAAGGTGTTGTAGTTTACCACTACCTTAACGCCCGACGCATATGTTGTTACAAATACCTTGTCGGCAATGATTTCATGACCGATTATCTCTGTTGTGCCTATGGTCTTAAACTCTGCCGCTATGGTCTCGGACATGCTCTTGATATCATCCTTAAGGATATCATACTCTGTAGAAAAGAGCTCGTTATAGTTATTTTCCTTAAGTCTGTCAACGCTCTTCGCGGTAATCTTAAACTTAGGACTGCTGCCAAGCTCAAGCGCCTGAAGGAGGTAATAATCCGTACCCGAGGACGACTCGTTCACATTAAGCGTTGTGTACTTTGTAAGACCGTTCATGATAATCTGACGGAACGGAACGTTGTAGCTTATAAGACCGTAGTCGCTGCTTTCTCTTGAAATGTCGGCGCAATATGTTGCGTAAAGCATACGTTCAACCGTCGGGTTATAAAGAATGATATTTCTGTCTTCGGAAAGCGCCTTAAGTGCGTCTTCCACTACAAGCTCGCCTTCATAGAGAGAAACCTCATCGCCGTCCTTGTAGTTTGCATATACCAGATTACCGAGATCCTCTAAGGCAAGATTTACATTGCCTGCGCTCTTAATGAAGCCTTCTACCACCTTCGAAAGATACTTCGGAGCGACAATCCAGTAGCCTTCGCTGTTGGTATTGAATCTGCCGGACGGAATATCATACTGATAGATTTCCACAGCTTCCGAATCATAGCCCTGGAGACCGTGCTTATCGGGATTAAATACTGCCGTGTCCTTATAAACACGAGATATCGGTGTGCTCATGTAAATAGAATCGCCGTACTTTGTCATGAGAGAATTATATTCGCTTTCGGAGCCGTTTGACTTCGTCTTATTGGCTTTAAGGTTTACCTTGTTGTAAATACCTCCGTTATAAGCGCCCTTGTAGCTTACGACCTTGTTGATTCCCGTAAGATCGTCAAGAATCGATTCAAGCTCAGAATACTCCGTCATCGATATGGTGTGATCGTAAGGAATACCCATAATTCTGTCGTCTACCGTAAGAGAAGATACTACATCAAGGAAAAGCTCAGGCGCATCCGCATAGGAGGGTGTGAGATTATTTGTCTTGATAAGATACTTCTTATAATCCTGCGCCATTGTGAAGTAATTGCAGTCTTCGGTATAGAGCTTATAACGTACCTTTATATCTATATCAAACTGTTTTGTTGTTGCAAGGAACTTAGCGTCACTTGAGCTGTAAGCGCCGAATACCTTTACGTTTGAGTACTGCATAACATCAAATGAGGGGTAAACCTTATTAAATGTCGTACCGCCGGTTGAAGTGTCGGGCGTACCGAGCTCAACCGTGATAGATGCTGTTTCCGCGCCGCTCTCGATTATTGCAAAGAAGCCGTTGCAGTCCGCCTTAGAAACAGGAGCTACTTCCAAAACTTCCTCAACATCGGTCGGAGCTTCTTCAACATCAGTCGGAGCTTCTTCAACATCGGTTGAAACCTCTTCTGTCTCTTCCTCTGCTTCTTCGGCTGCTTCTTCG
>CAZIBK010000004.1:0-15350 GCA_964537125.1 uncultured Oscillospiraceae bacterium | reverse complement strand
CTGCTTCTTCGGCTGCTTCTTCGACTGCTTCTTCCTCAACCTCTTCGGCAGCCTCTTCTTCCTCTTCCGGAGCTTCCTCCTCTTCCTCGGAAGCCTCGGTGGATTCTTCTGCCGGAGCTTCATAATACTCTGCGCCGACCTTACCCATACCGAATACCGGCATCATAATGTCTTCCTTGAACTCGGAATCAGAGTAAAGCGTATCATAATCATAATAGTCATTGCTGTAAACAGCACGGCTGTATGTTACATATCCGCTGTCGTAGGAATTGATGTTAAAGAGCGCGCCGCTGCCGTCGGGAACAAATATGAACCCTTCGTCATGCTTTGTAGCGTCTACAAGACCGAAATTCGGGAACACCGTGATGCTCTGAAGCGTGTAATATTCCTGATCCTCACTGTTGTTCTGGATTTCGTATGTAGGAATACTTACCACAAGGTCACCGTCGTCAAGAGTTACATCCATTACTACGCTGAAGTCAGCCGGATGCGATATCTCAACAACTATATTGTACTCCCTGCTGTCCTCTACAAGGTCATCCGTTGTGTACTTAACCTTCTTGGCAAGGTCGATAAGAATTGTTGTGACTGTGACGGGAGGCGTACCTGCGTACTTATTGTAATAATATTCTCCTGTCGCGTCGTCAACAGCATATATCATGCCCAAAGCCTTCTGGTACTTATCATACTGATCCTGGTCGATTGTGCCTGCTGCAAGAAGCGCTTCGATTTTATCAAGGAAACATTCCTGATAACGGTCGATAGATATCTGCTGCGGCATATACTCATCGAGCACTGAGGATTCGCTTTCGCTGACCTTAAGGGTTACGCGGAATCCGTTTTCAAGCTGCTGTATTGTATAAGTATCGCTGAGGCTTTCGCCTTCTTCAAGCTCACGGGTTGTGTTGTCGTTAGCTATACAGTATGAATATGCGTCCCACTCAGAGAGAGCGCCTGTAGCGTCAAGGAAGGATATATACAACGGGGACTTTTCATCCTCCGTAAGATCCGCGCCTTCTTCATCCTCCGGCATCGACGTCCACATCATGCCTGTTTCCGTATCGACAACCTTTACATTAAGTGTTTGAGTATCCAAATAGAGAGCCTTGCCGTCGCTTTCGGCAACAAGTATCTCGCCTGCGTCCTTTGCAAGAGTTGTGCCTGCTTCTGCTATACCTGCCTGAAGTACTGCCGGAACATCGGAGGACTTCATTGCCAGCTGCGGTAATCTTGATACGAAGATTACAAGCAAAACTACAACTACTATTGCGGTAATTATTTTCATTAATGAAAGTTTGCTGATAAATTTCTTCATATCATCACATCCTCTTCGCAAATTCTGAAATAAATTCAGTCAAGAAACCTACAAGTTTTTCAACAAGCGTTATGTAGAGGGTCGCAAGGAAGATAATAACCACTGCCGCAACAAATGTTGCTATTATCATGGCAAGATTTCTTCCTGCACCGTATTCATGAATAACGCAGAGACCGCTGAATACAAGGAAGCAGAACCAAACGAGACCTATCATCTGTATTGCGGTAAGTATAATCGCCTCATCCTCCGTAACCACATTACTGAATATAAGAACGATTATATCGAGTATCATTTTCGGGAAAAGCGCATACGCAAGAACCGTAAGTATATCAAGGAACTTACCGCTGCCCTCGAATATCGCCGTCATACTCCAGTTACTGATTGCAAAGAGCAGATAAGGGAACAAACCGAAAATAAAGGTCGTAACGCTGTTCATTGAATAAAGCGGATTATCGTTCATGATAAAGCCTGTATACTGATAAGAAATGACATTCAGCAAACCGCTTATCAGGAACAGAAGCGCAACGAGAAGGTAATTGCCTTTGCCTCTGAACCTCACCTCATAATACCCGTCAAAGGGGTGAAAGATGACGTGAGTCAAATATTTAAAATCTTCTTTAAACTTTTTCATCAACTTTCACCTCACAGTTCTTCTAACTTGCGCTGCTCTTTATTGTACTTAACCTCTCCTCGGAGAACCCATACAATGAAGAGAACCACAATTATTGCCAGTATGAAGAAATATTTCTGTACAATCAAATTTCGATATCCGGTAAACGCCTTTGAATAATAAGTCTTATCGTTACCGAGCTTGAAGTAGTACATTGCTTCTTCATATTCATCCTGCATGAGCAGGTTCTTACCGATGGATACATACGCATGGTCATAGTTTGCGTTCATCGCCACGACCTCTTTATTGAGCTCGGCCGCCGCTTCAAAGTCGCCCTCGAAGTAGTTTTTCTCCGCTTCAAGGATCAAATCGCCGAATGCCGTCGTTGTGAATACAAACGCGCTTGAAAGACCCTGATCGCCCACTATAAGGTTATCGCCCATCCATGCAATACTTGTGGGAGTATTGAATGTACCCTTCGTATCGCCTGTACCGCCGAATATACTGATAAGGTTCCCGTCGAAGTTGTAAACAAACACACGGTTGTTTACTGTATCAAGGAGTGCATATACGCCGAAGTCGTTTACCGCGATATCGGTAAATGTACTCATTGTAAAGCTGTCATCAATTCCTCCGGGAAGGTCGCCGAGCTGTTCGCTGTAACCGAACTTACGGAGAACGTTTTCGCCGTTGGAGTTGAATCTGAATACCATTTCCTTTGACGCCGTATCAAGCGTTACCGCATATACGAAGCCGTCGGAGTCTGCCTGAACATTACTGAACGCGGGAGCGTATGTCTTTGACATCTTTTCCTGCTGTTCCTCGCTGGCGATGCTCTTCCAGAAGTAGTCCACAAGGTTTACCGTGGGAGAGTTTACACCGTAATAACGCGAGAAGCTGCCGTCAGAGTTAAGCTCTATAATACCCTCGGTGCTGTTCTGAACAACTGCGAAGATTCTGCCCGAATTATCAACCGCAAGCTTGGAGGGATTAAACTCTGTGTCGCCAACCATTGTTTCAGGCTTTGTTATTTCCATTACGAGAGAATACGGAGCCTCTCTTTCGAGGACGATTATTCTCGAATTGCCCGTATCCGCGATATATATGTAATCTTCCGTAACATATACGCCCTCGGGCTTGGAAAGTATCATTTGCTTATTTGTTTCTTCGCTGACGACAATTTTGCCGTTTTCGTCGCGCACTATTTTGATAGAGTCAATATAATTATACGTCTTATCAAACATATTGACCCTGCCCTCTGTTGAATCAACCACATAAATAACGTCGTCATACACAAATACGTCGTCAACCGATGAAAGAACAACGTCCCCGCCCATCGAATTGCGGTCGATAACATTGGAAAGCTGGAAAGCAGACAAGCTCTTGTTTGCATTTCCCCAATAATCGTAAATGTAGCTTGCGTCCCCGGTGTGTTCGGCTAAAGCCGGCACAGCTTGGATGCAAAGTATAAACACCAACGATAAAACCATAACAATTGCTGCTATTCTTTTTCTCACAATCTGCACCCCCTTAGTCCTTCATGCCGGCCGAAGCCATTGTTTCAACGACATTACTCTGCGATACAATGAATACTACAAGCGGAACTATAAGCATTATCAAGCTTACCGCCGAAGATACACCCGTTCTTACAACACCTGCCGCAAGAATCTGAGAAAGAGCATATGTAACAGGCTTCAATTTCTCTGTGTAAAGGTATGTGCCGCCCGTTGTACCCCAAAGGTTCTGGAACGAAAGGATAACAAGCGTTATCCAAGCAGGCTTGGAAAGAGGCATTATAATCGACCAGTAAATTCTAAATTCGCTTGCACCGTCAAGCTTACAAGACTCAAGAAGCGACATCGGAATATGAGTCATGTTATTCTTCATCAGGTAAAGACCCATCGTAGAGCCTACAGCCGGAAGAACAACCGCCCAATATGTATCAATGAGACCAAGCTTGCTCATAATTAAATAGTTGGGAATAGATGTTACCGAACTGTTGAACATAAGAGAATATACTATAAGGGAACTCATGAATCTCGAGCCCGGGAAGGAATACTTTGCAAGAGGATAAGCCGCCATTGAAGCAAAGATAACCGAACCGACGGTTCCGAGCAATGTGATGAATACCGTGTTGAATATATATCTTGAGAACGGTACCCATGAGTTGCCTATGAGCTGGAACATATCTCTGAAGTTATCAAGCGTGGGATTTACCACATAAAACTTTGGAGGGAACATGAACACTTCGTTCAGGGGCTTAAACGCATTGACGAAAATAAGCCAAAGAGGAAGCACGCTTATGATTCCGAAAATTCCGAGGAATATCGCAAGACCGATATCTGTACCGAGCGCACGGTTTCTTCTCGTTATTCTTCTGTGTGCGAGATATGCCGAAAACTGCTTGAAAGGTGGAACCTTAACGAGGGCCGCGCCTATTTTTGAAAAACCTTTTTTCATATTACGAACCCACCTTTCTGATTACCTTCTGTACAAGAATGTTAGCGAAAATCATTATGAAGAAGAGTATGCAGGCGATTGCCGAAGCGTAACCCATCTCATAACGAAGGTTGCCGTAGTCGTTCAGGTGGTTCAAAATGAAGTGACCTGCGTAATCAACCGACGGGAAACCAACCAAGCTCTCAGATATCGAAGCAACACCGAAAGAGCTTGTAATCTGAGTTACGGCGCCGAACATCAGCTGAGGCTTCATTGAAGGAAGTGTGATATACCACAGCTCCTGCCAACGATTCTTGATACCGTCTATAGCGCCCGCTTCGTAAAGAGCCGCGTCCTGAGACTGAAGACCTGCAACGAAGGAAAGGAAGCCTACGCCCAAGCTCAGCCATAGCTGAACTATAATAAGTATCGGCATGATATACTCTGCTGTTTCAAACCACAGTATCGGGCTTGATATAATGTTCCACTTCAAAAGATATGCGTTTATATAACCGTACATATCGGATGAGAAGAGGAGCTTCCAGATAACGAACGCGTTACCTGAAATGGAAGGAGCATAGAATACAAGTGTCATAAATGCTCTGATTTTCGGGGGAAGCTCATTGATGACCCATGCGAACACGAAGCACATCAAATAGCTGACAGGACCCGTTACAACAGCGAAGAACAATGTGTTTTTAACCGCTGTACCGAATACCGTATCATTTACAAAAAGGTCGATATAGTTTTTCAGTCCTATAAAATCAGGGAACTGAAGCATGTTGAAGTTTGTGAAGCTAAGCACCATCGAAACTGCAACCGGAAGTACCGTAAATACACAGAAGATAAGAGCAAAGGGTAAAATCAGAAGATATTTATCTCTGTGGAGTCTCCATGCGTTCTTCCATTCCATCGATTGGAGCTTTCTCTTTTTAGTTTTTGTTTTCTGCTCAGCCATCGATTACATTACCCTCCTCGTCTAAGCGTGTCAAATGGAATTCTTCACGCTTGATAGTAAGCTCATCGTTAATTTCCTTAACGTTGAGATAAAGCGCCTCTCTGGGGTTCTGACCGTCTGTAACAACATCCTTGAATGCGTAATCGATTTCACGGCTTGTCATATAGTAACCGGGAACATCGGGAACGCCTTTTGTATGCTCAAACTGTTCAAGGATAACATCGGACTGTCTTGTTGCCCACGGAAGCTGCGTAAGAACATTTTTGTTAGCCGTTGCATATCTTGCGCCGCTGCCGAGGATAGATTCAAGCGTATTGCCGTATTGAACCTGAACATCCTCCGAAAGCCACCACTTAACAAATTCCCATGAATCCTCCTGCTTCTTCGAGCTGTCGAGGATAATTGTATGCGAAGAAGTGGATACCGATGTATTGTCTATGCTGCCGTCCTCGTTTTCATATCCGGGAAGCGGAGCAAAGTTCCAAAGACCTCTGATTTCGGGAGCGAAAACCTCAAGAGTATTAAACAGAGTATAATCAGCAATACCGAGCGGAATCTCGCCTGTTCTGAAACGGTTCGAGAAATCAGCCGATACGGGAAGAGCATATGTTGTAAAGAATTCCGTAAGCTTCTTGAAAGCAAGCATTGCGGGTTCTTCTCTCAAACCGGACTGAATACCGTAGTCGCTGCCGGTTTCGGAATATACATAGCCCGTATAAGGATCGGTTGTTCCTGCCGCTCCGAGATATACATCGCCGCCGTACTGGAATACGAGCGAGGTGTAAATCGAGGATGTCGGAATATAGAAATCATAATTATTGATATGAAGAATGTTTATATCACTCTCAACATCGCTCCATGTCTTGGGTACATCGATACCGAGTTCTTCAAGTATATCGGATCTGTAGAACAATACATAGAATGACTGCGTCTCCGGCAAACCGTAAATACCGCCGTTATAGCTTGCAGTCTGTATAGCGCTGTCATAAAAGTTCTTTGAATATTCTTCAAAGCCTTCCATCTTGGAAAGATCCACAAGAGCGCCACGAACCGCAAAGTCAACAACGCTTGACTGCGCATTGCTGAGCGATACATCCGGACCGTTGCCGGCAAGCGTCGCCGGAAGAAGAACGCCCGAGGGAATAAGCTGAAGGTTTACAGACTTTTCATGCGAGGGAGAATAATCGCCGTCGACAAGATTTCTGATTATCTGCGCCTGGTCACGACCTGTTGCTATCCAAACCTTGATAGCGTCGTTGCTGACCTCTTGGTCAGACGCAATCTCGGTGCTGTCTACAAAGAATGTAGCCGCGAATCTGATTGCTTCGTGCCCTGCCGCAACAAATGAGTTGGGTTCCGCACTCTTAAGAACCGCTCCGGGAGCCGAAAGTGTAAAGGAGTCAACCTCAAGAGGCATCGAGGAAATATCAAGCATCCATGTACCGAGAGCCGAAATGTTGCTCTTAAAGTCCGATATTTCATCTACAACATCGTCCGGCTTTTCCGCGAATGCGGCGCACTCACGAGCCACCTTTTCGATCTGTATAGCGCCGGAGCCTTTTTCACCCGTTATTTCAACAAGCTCGTCAACTACCGAGTAGAGAATCTGAGCCTGTTCCTCCATAGCCTCCTGGAATCCGGGAACCTTATCGGCAATTTCATAGTCGATATAGCTGTCCGGAACCGTACCTGTTATCTGCACAACCTTACGGTACATGTTGTTCAATACAAGTACGCTGTCCTCTATCTGAGAAAGCGAATTTGCGAAGTCGCCGAGAACTACTTCCATCGTCATAGTATTTTCGCCCTCATTGAGATAGAAGAGAAGCGGCTCGCCATTCATCGAAATAACATAATTCTCAAAGTTTGTGCTGTAATCAAAGCCAATCTTTGAAGCTTCCTTAAAGGGAACCTCGCCGTTTATCTTAATGCGTCTGAAGCTCTTAACGCCGCGGTTTGTATTCTGGCGGGCTCTTACGGATATCTGATAATATCCCGATGCCGGAACATCGAACGTCCAGGAAATTGCATCGCCTGCCGTCGCCCAGTTGCTGCCGCCCATAATGTTAAGAAGCTGATTCCAATGATGATAAGGATATGTATAAGAGCTTGCATAGTCCGTAGATACGCCGACAGATGTAGATGTCTTTGTAATCTTGGTTGTGCCGCCTTCATATCTCTCTGCCTGAAGAACAATGTTGTCTCCGGCATATGTTGCTGCCGCATTTTCTGCGAGATACTCCTCGTATGAAGGAGCCACCGGAGCCTTTTCAAAGGAGATCGAGTTGATCTGAACGGGCTCGCGGTTTTCAGCCAGTGTAATTGTATGTTCTCCTGCTGAAAGGAAGAATACATAGGGATCAAGAGTTCTCATATTCGTATCGAAAGCATATACGTCAAGCGCTTCGAATACCTGCTGAGCCGTAGGACGAATTTCGTTTCCGCCCTTAGACGTAATCTCTCCGTTATCCCACGTTCTCTTGAAGTCTATCTGCTTCATACCGTCAAAGAGCGACTCACCGTCAATGAGGAGTGTTCTCTGCGGGGTTGAGGTTGTACCCTCAACAGATGTGTAGTTAAACTTCAAGTTGTAATAGCCTTCATTTACAACGCTGAAGCTCCAAGTGATATCTCCGCGTTCCGAAAGCTTTACTCCTTCTGCGGTAGCCTTCGCATCCATAGTTTCGCTTACGGTAAATGCGCTCATATCAACATTTACGACATCAGAAGATAAAACCGTATCTTCAGTGTATCCGACAGACTCAAGGTAGTCAACATAGCTCGAGTCCATAAAGTCCGCTTGAGTGCCGACTTCTGCGACAGAATCCTTACTGCCGGGAAGCAAGAATGCAAGCGCAACAATTATAAGGCACAGAGCCACGATCGACAAAATTACAATCAGTCGGATCTTTTTCTTTCTTGCTGCCATTGTTCACTTATCCCTCCGTTTCATTATTTAACCGTGACATAAATCGTAGCGCTTACAGAGTTGCCGGCAAAGTCAGTTGCCACAATGTCAACAGGGTAAGTGCCTGCCTTGGTTACATCAAGCCAGCCTACATCCGCTGTGATGTTTGATGAAATATCAATGCCGTCCGCATCATAAGCTTTAGATACATAATTGCCCCAGCTGAGCGTCGATGTATCAGCATTGAGCGACACAACATTTTCATCCTCAGTGTCCTCCGCCTTCAAAACAAGAGTCGGCGAAGATTTGTTATCCTTATCATATATAAGGACCGTAAACTTGGTTTCGCCTGTGTTTCCGCCCTCATCCGTAACCTGAGCCACAAGCCCGTCTTCATATGTACCTACCGTGTTAAAATCAACCGTTGAATAGTTAATTTTAACTCGTGCGATATCATAATCGCCGTCTATATCATCGCTTGCGGAAATATAATTTTCCCATTTAATATTCTTGGGATCGGTTCCCGCCGCAAAAGCAAATATCGCATTGTCCTTACGTTTTACCGAGGGATTTACGCTGTCAACAACCTCGTTGGTATTTACTGCTTTTGATATAGTATCAAGCTTATCGTAAATTGACTGCTTGTTTGAAGCGATTGCGATTCTGTATTTCGGCGTACCCTGTATACCGTAGACTGACTTGCCGAGGATATCGCTCCATGTCCACATAACGCCTACAGCCTCAGCGAATTCGTTGGCAGGCTCTGCGCCGAATTCCTTCCATATGGAAAGGTTTGCGTCGCCGACCGATTCGTGGAAAATATCAAGACCGAAAGTAAGAGCGTTGGAAGCAGCCTGCTCCTCCATGTATTCGGCAATGCTGTCAACATGAGCGAGCGCCTTATAGTATTCAACCTTATACATCTTGTAGGCTTCAAGCGCAACCCTTGATGTTTCGGGGTCAATACCGCGAAGCAAGCCTACGGAGTCGGCCATGGGAGAAAGAAGGGCGTAGCTTTCGTTGTTTTGGTCTGTTCCGTCAGGATACGGGAACGGGATAATGCCCATTGACTCTCCGCGCTCCGCAAGAATTGTCGACGCCGTACCCATCTTCCATCTTGCGATGTTTGTGAACACCGTTTCACCGTTTTGGAATGCCTCAGAGGCTGTCAGCCAACCTGAATTTGTGGTTTTGCTCGAAGCCGTTGAGCAGGAAACAACTCCGCTTGTTATAAGGTCATCAACATACTCCGAAGCCTGTATGCCCTTATCGGTATCAAACTTCATGCTCTCGCCGTCATAAATACATGCGCCGACAGAATGAAGAGCGAACTGGGCAAAATATGTGTAGTTTGTATTAAAAGGCACGATATCGTTTCCGTTTGCAGCCTTTTTACCCGCGTAATAAGTCTGTATCTTGGAAAGGTAATCTTTAAACTTTGTCCATGTCCACTGACCGGAATAGTAAAGATCCGAAGGATAAACAGTCTTGCCGTTTTCCTTAAGAGCCGGAACATCTTCAATCATGCTTATGTTGTAAACAATAGGCCAGGTGTTGCAGTACAAGAGGTCTCTGTTCATAAGATAATAATGACCGAAAGTCTTTGTCGGAAGAATCCACTGTCCGTCAGGGTCATCCAAAAAGATGTCCGCATACTCGTCAATCGGCTGAAGGATGTTCTGGGAAAGGATTGTACCCTGTACACCGCCCCAAAGAATAGCCAGCTCGCAATACGGATCGCCCGCAAGAACGGTCTGAAGCAGAAGCTGGGTAAGATCCGACGAATACTGAAGGAACTCAATTCTCACATTCAGCTCTTCTTCTACCTTCGCAAGCGCTATCTCGGCAGCCTTTTTTGTATCGGGATCCATGTTGGATTCACCGGTTATGCTGTCGACCCATGTGGGATCGTCCTCGCTCTGAGCATGAGTACCGATCCTGATAATTTTCACTTCGTCCGCTTCGGCTCTCTCGCATCCGGAAAACAGCGGTACCGTCATGAGCAGACAAAGGGCCATTGCAATTAAAGACCTTAGTTTGACACGCATTTTTTTGCACTTCCCCTACTTAATATATTACTGTTTAATTATACACAAATTCCGCTCAAATTTCAAGAGTTTTTTATAAGTTTTGACTATAAAATTGAATTTTTTTTTAACATTTTGACGAAAATCCTTAATTCGGGTTTAGCTTTACATGATTTTTTCTTTGCGCTTTGACTTAGCGGATACAATATGGTATTATTGTATTGTAATATGCCGCGTCATATGATGCGGTTAATTATAGTTAGTTATAATAGGTAAAAACCCGCATAGAAAAAGGAAAGGAGAACAAAATGAATATAATACACGCCGCAGACATTCATCTGGATATGCCTCTTTCCTCGCTGCCTCCGGAAAAGGCGTCGGTGCGCCGCGAAGAAAGGCGCAAGTCATTTTCCTCAATAATAGACTATACCCTTAAAAGCGGCGCCGACGCTCTCATCATTTCGGGAGATCTTTTCGACTCCCCCTCCCCTTCGGAAGGCACGCTTCGCTTCTGCGCAAATGAATTTAACCGCCTTTCGGGCATTCCCGTGTTTATTTCCCTCGGCAACCATGACTACGGAGTGCGGGAATCGTATTTCCCGGGCAATGTTCATATATTTCCCGCCGCTTTTAAAACATATGACTGCGGCGCCTTTAGCGTAAGCGGCGCTTCGTTTTCGCGCGAGGAGTGCGTTATTCCCCTCTTGCCTCCCGAAAACGACGGGAAAATCCATATTTTAGCCGTTCACGGAGATTTGACTCCTTCAAGTCCTTACAATCCGATGGATAAAGACCTGCTCTCTTCACTCGGATACGATTATGTAGCCCTCGGGCATATACATACATATAATAGGTATAAACAGCTCGTTTACCCCGGATGCCACGACGGCGGCGGCTTTGACGAAACGGGTGAAAAGGGCTTTGTTTCCTGTGATATATCAAAGGGTTCTCTTGACGTTTCCTTCATCCCCTCATCCTCGCGCATATACGAACGCCTCGACTTTGACATATCATCTCTCGCCTCCTCGTCGCAGATAGTATGCGCTCTTTCCCCAAAGCTTTGCGGCGGTATATACGATGTATCGCTGATCGGGCGCCGATGCGCCTCATTTACGCCAAATACTGCGTTTATACAATCAGAGCTTTCCGGGCGCGCTTTTTATCTGAAAATAACGGACAAGTCAAAATCCTCTGTCAACCTGTCCGATAACATTCTTGTAAAGCTTTGCTCGGAATATCTTGCCGAAAAATGCAGCGGCGAGGAGTACGATATGAGCCTTGATTTTGTTGTCAGAGCCCTTTTGGGAGAGGAGATAGATTTATGATAATAAAAAAGCTCGATATAATCAATTTCGGCAAGCTCAAGGATAAAACCTTTACTCTTACGGACGGACTCAATATCATCTACGGCAGGAACGAAAGCGGCAAAACCACCGTTTCCGCCTTTATTGAAGCAATGCTTTTCGGTCACCAACGCCGTGACGCGGAAAGAAAAAAATATATTCCCTGGGGCATGAGCAGCTCGTCCGGAAGCATTACGCTTGAACACGACGGCGGCGAAGTGACAATATACCGCACTCTCGGCGCCTCGCCCAAAGGCGATGAGCTAAAGACCTATCCCCAAAACGCCGACCTCAGCTTTCTTCCCGAAAGCCGCGAAACCTACCGCCGCAGTATCTATACCCGTGAGTCCCGCGCCTCCGATTTCGGCTCCACCGCCGAAATAGAAAAAAGACTGGCAAACATGATTTCTTCAAGCGATGAAAATCTCAGCGCCGCCCGCGCCATAGAGCGCCTCGCCGCCTCTCGCCGTTTCATTAAGCCCCTGCGCGGCTCCTCAGGCAAAATTTCAAAAACAGAGGCATTGCTTACCGACCTTGAGAATGAGCGTTATGCCGCTCTTTCCGCCCGCCGCGGAGCGGAAGCCCGTGAAAATGAAATCAGAAAGAAGGAAAGCGTTCTCTCCGAGCTTTATAGCCGTCAAAAGGAATACAAATCCCTTAATTCGGAAATTATATCCTTAAAGGGCAGGATAGCCGAGCTTAACGCCTCCATCCGCTCGCAGGAAGAATATATCGCCTCCTTTCCGCAGGCGGAGGGCGCGTATCCCTCACCGCCCAAGCTCCTTTCGCTCAGGCTCTTACCTTATATAATATGCTCGCTTGTTTTATTTATTATAGGTTTTGCTCTTTCATCGCGGATTAAATTCTTATCTCTTGTCCCGCTCGCCGTTTTTGCGGCGGTTCACCTGTTTCTGAGCAAAAAGGCGCGCGCCGGCAGAAAAAGCTTTCTTGAAAAGGTCGGGTGCGCAACATATGATGAATATAAAAAAATGCTTTCCGACCGCGAAGCCGCCGTTGTATATCTTAAAGCCCTTTCCCGCGAGCGCGAGGAGCTTATCGCCCGCCATGCCGATTTGATTGAAAAAAACGCCGCTTTTGAATCCGTAAACGAGAGCATAATCAAAACGAAGGATGAAATAAACGCGCTCAAAGCCTCGCTTATCACGGGCAATTCACGTTCAATCGAAGAGATTGACTCTGATATCGCGTATTACAGCGCGGAGAAGCAGTCGCTTTTGTGTAAAGTTCAAGCCCTTGACAGGGCGATTGAAGCAATAGAATATGCCAAGGATAAGCTTTCCCGAGACTTTACGCCGAAAATAGCCGAAAAAGCCGGGGAATACATATCCCTTATAGCGCCGAAGGAAAAGAGAGAGTTTCATCTTGAAAAGGATTTTTCCGTATCGATTACAGACCCTCTGCCTGTGGATATGTCCTCCTGCTCCTTCGGTCTCGGGCAAGAAATTTACATCTGCTTCCGCGCAGCTCTCAGCGAGGTTATTTACGGAAACGTTTTTCCTCTCATTTTTGACGACCCCTTCCTCGGCTCTGACGATTATAGGGAAAAGTCCCTTACAGACCTCTTCGCCTCTATTGCGGAAAAAAGGCAGGTGATAATCTTTACCAACCGAAAAAATCCCTATTTTGAACAATTGGACTGTAATTATATTGACATCTGCGCCGAAAATGATGTATAATAATAAAGACTGGAGGTGGCTTTATGGCTGCTAAAATTGAAAATAATCTCGGCGATATCATCATAAGCAACAGCGTCATTGCAAATATTGCCGGCGCGGTTGCCAATAACTGCTACGGTGTGGTAGGTATGGCTGTCAGGAACGCTAAGGACGGTCTTGTCAGTCTGCTCAAATCGGGCAATCTCTCAAAGGGTATCAAGGTGACCGTTGAGGATAATATGCTCACCATCGATATGCATATCATGGTTCAGTACGGCGTGAATGTTGCCGCCATCTGCGAGAGCATAATGCACAACGTCGAATATCAGGTATCCAACATGACAGGCTTTGAGGTCAAGGCAGTAAATATTTATGTAGAAAGTATGCGGGTTGCATCCGTATAAGATAGGAGGAAATTATCCGTTATGACAAAGGCAATCAACGCGGCGCTTTTGAAAAACATGATTATTTCCGCCGCCAACACTTTGAATGCAAACAAGGGTTATGTCGACTCTCTGAACGTATTCCCCGTTCCCGACGGCGACACGGGCACCAATATGGCGCTTACCTTTATGTCTGCCGCCGGAGAAATATCATCCAAAAGCTTTTCTTCCGCGAGCGAGGTTTCTCAGCTCGCCGCGAAGTCAACTCTTCGCGGCGCGAGAGGGAATTCCGGTGTTATTTTGTCGCAGATTTTCCGCGGCATATCTCAGGGGCTTTCGGGAAAAGCGGAGGTCACCGTTTCTGATTTTGCGGACGCCCTTCAAAAAGGCTCCGACACAGCTTATCAGGCGGTAATGAAGCCCACCGAGGGTACAATTCTCACGGTTGTCCGCAAAATGGCAAAGGCTGCGGGCGAATTTCAGGGCGGCAATTTTGAAGAGTTTTTTTCTTATATAAACAAACAGGGCAGAAAGGCTCTCGACAAAACTCCCGACCTTCTTCCCCAGCTCAAACAGGCAGGCGTTGTGGACGCCGGCGGATGCGGTCTTCTCTTCATTTTTGAAGGTATGGAGCAGGCTCTCGGCGGAGAAGATGTCACCTTAAACGAAGTTGCCGGTGCGGCTAAAGCTGCCGGCGCGGCTCAGCAGGCTGTAAATGCGGAGGATATCACATTTACATATTGCACCGAATTTATTATCGAAAAGTATAATGAATCCATGACGGCTGACAATATGCGAAGGGAAATCTCCCCCATCGGCGACTGTATGCTTATTATCGAAGAAAACGATATCATAAAGGTTCACATTCATACAAACAATCCCGGCTTTGTTCTGGAACAGGCTGTCAAGCTCGGCGAGCTCATAAATATTAAGATAGATAATATGAAGCACCAGCATAACAGCATCCTTTCCTCCGAAGAAGAAAAGGATGAGCCTAAGATGCCCGAACGCGAGCTTGCCGTAATTTCGGTTGCCGCCGGAAAAGGCATTGAGGAGATATTTACCGAGCTTGGCGCGGCATATATTATCTCAGGCGGGCAGACAATGAATCCCTCCACCGACGATATTCTTGCCGCTATCGATAAGGTCAACGCTAAGAATGTCATAATTCTTCCGAATAATAAAAACATCATCCTTGCCTCCGAGCAGGCTAAGGAGCTTGCGGAGGTAAACGTTGAGGTCATTCCCGCAAAAACAATTCCCCAGGGAATAACCGCTATGATGAATTATCTTCCCGAGGGTTCTCTTTCGGATAATGTCTCCTCCATGAACGATTCGCTTGAAACGGTGAAGAGCGGCAGCGTAACTCACGCGGTACGCGACAGCTCCGTTGACGGTATTGAGATTCATGAAGGCGATTTCCTCGGTATGCTTGAGGGGCAGATAGATGTTGTCGGGCAAAATCTTGACTCCACGCTTTTCAATCTTCTCTCGGATATGATTGACAGCGACAGTGAAATAATCACTCTTTATTACGGCGCCGAAACCGATAAGGATTCCGCCGAAAAAGCGGCGGCTGCCATTGAGGAAGCATATCCCGATTGTGATGTGTGCCTCAGGGAGGGCGGTCAGCCGGTCTACTACTACTTTATAGCTGTTGAATAACAAAAATGCCGCCTAACCGGCGGCAT
>CAZIBK010000003.1:23077-31403 GCA_964537125.1 uncultured Oscillospiraceae bacterium | reverse complement strand
TCTATTATACCGCTTGGCGGCGCGCACCTTTCGGTACTGTTTTTAGACGAAGTACCGTTTGGCGCCGTATTTTTCGACTTATTACAGGGGTTTTCGCGTTTTATTCAAATCGTCGAATACGTCCCCGAAACAGCCTAAATCTCATACGAATCGAGGCTGTTGCCGTTAAAATCGAATATAGTAAACCTTCCGTCCTCATATATCATATAGCTTTGAGGATTGCCCTCCTTAGGCAGTGAAACGCTTCCGGGGTTTATGTACACATTATTGTCTCCGAAACGCCGCACGCATTTTACATGGGTATGACCGTGGATAAGTATATCGTTTTTCCCAAGCTTTGGCGGATTTTCCGTGTTAAAAAGGTGTCCGTGTGTGATAAAAAACATAATTCCCTTTTCAAACATTATTAAGCTGTCGGAAAGGACGGAAAAGTCAAGCACCGTCTGATCGACCTCTGCCTCGCAGTTGCCGCGCACACAGAGTATTTCATCTTTCATCGGGTTTAAAAGCGCGATAACTCCCTTTGGATTATAACCCTCGGGCAAATCGTTCCTCGGACCGTGATACAGAATATCTCCGAGCAAAATCAGCTTGCCGCATTTATTTTCACGGTATGCCCGCACCGTTTTTTCGCACCAGTACAGCGAGCCGTGTATGTCGGATGCAAACATAATACGCATATCCTTCACCTCTTTAAATCTATAAGGGTTTCAAGCTTAGGCGTTACCCCGAGAGCGTCCTTCAATCTGAAATACTCCTCCTTGGCGTCCCCGCTTCTCCTTCCGTCCTTAAAGGCGCGGATTAAAAGGTTCTTCGGCGTTTCAACGGGAGAAATATATTCGTTAGCCGTTACGGTGTACCCCATTGCTTCAAGCATCAGGCATCGGAGAGAATCGGTCAGAAGGTCAGCCATTCTTGCCTTAAATATGCCGTGCTTCAGCAGCGGCTCAAACTCAGGGCAGGAATACTGGCTCAAAAGCTCCTTGTGACAGCAGGGAACCGCAAAAATAGCCTTCGCGCCGTTATTTATGCCTGCGGCTATTGCCATGTCGGTAGCTGTGTCGCAGGCGTGAAGGCTTATTACCGCATCGGGCGCCGTCCGCGGCTTGAAATCAGCCAAATCCGCCTTGATAAATGTCATGTTTGAATAGCCGAGGTTTTTCGCGGCTCTTTTTGATGCCCCGATTACAATATCCGAATAGTCCACACCCGTCACATGACAGTCCTTTTTCAGGATATCACGGAGGTAATAATTCAGCGCAAAGGAAAGATAGCTCTTGCCGCAGGCGCAGTCAAGCACCTCGACCTTACCGTCAAGCCTTTCAAGATATCCCGAAACAAGCTCGACAAAATGGTCTATCTGATTATACTTTCGTATCATATCGTTTTTAATCTTGCCGGAGTCCGACATTATGCCGATTTCCTTTAAAAGCGCATTCGCCTTGGGCGGTTTTATCAGATAGCTTCGCTCGCTCTTGACCGTCGCTTTCGCGTCCTCGCTGTTTTCCTCCGGATCTTCGTATTTCAGCGTAACGTTCCTGTCGTCCGCTTTAATTACGGCATTTGTTCCCCTCTCCTTGTAGACAAGATACATCGAATCGTAGTTTGCCGCCGCCTTCGCTATCTCATCCCAAGAAAAGGGCTTCTTTTCCGCATTGTGGGTAAAAATAAGCTCTCCGTTCTCTTTCTTTACAACGGCAGGAAAGACCTTTGTCCCCGATTTAAAGCTTATATCTATTTTTATAAAATATGTCTCACCGTTTTGGAGTCTTTCCTCCAAAACGGTGAGAAAAAAGCTGATTTTACTTTGAGTGTTCTTATTCATATCTCTTTATCCCAATATCTTTTCTGTAGTGCATTTTCTCAAAGGATATCTTTTCTATCCCCTTATAGGCAAGCTTTATGGCATTATCAAGGCTGTCTGCAACGGCAGTCACTCCGAGAACACGACCTCCCGCAGTCACGATTGAGCCGTTCTGCTCCTTTGTACCCGCATGAAACACAACAATATCTCCCGCTGCTTCCGCGTCTTCTATGCCCTTTATTTCAAAGCCCGTTTCATACTTTACGGGGTATCCGCCGCTGGCAGCCACAACGCAAACGCAGCCGCCCTCGCGCCAGCCTATTTCAGCCTCGTCAAGCCTTTCGTCAATAACGGCATTGAATATGTCAAACAAATCGCCCTTAAGCCTCGGCAGCACCACCTGAGTTTCAGGATCTCCGAAACGGCAGTTGTATTCTATGACCTTCACACCGTCCTTTGTAGCCATAAGCCCGAAGTAGAGAACGCCCTTAAAGGTTCTGCCCTCCTTGTTCATAGCCTTCATTGTCGGAAGGAAAATATTCTCCATGCACTCCTCCGCCATTTTTTCATCGTAAATACGGCTCGGAGAGAATGTTCCCATACCGCCTGTATTAAGTCCCTCGTCGTTATCATATGCACGCTTATGATCCTGAGCGCTCACCATCGGGCGAACGGTCTTTCCGTCCGTAAACGCGAGAACGGATATTTCCGGACCAGAAAGAAATTCTTCAATAACTATACGGTTGCCCGCGTTTCCGAACACCTTGTCATCCATCATGTCATGGACTGCCTTTTCTGCTTCTTCGCGGGTTTTCGCTATTATAACGCCCTTGCCCAGAGCAAGCCCTTCCGCCTTGATAACCGTGGGAATCGGCGCGGTTCTAAGGTATTCTATCGCACTGCCGGCATTGTCGAACACCTCATATTTCGCCGTCGGGATGCCGTATTTCTTCATAAGATTTTTCGAGAACACCTTACTGCCCTCAATAACAGCGGCATTTGCTCTCGGTCCGAACGCACGGAGTCCCTTTGCCTCAAGAGCGTCCACCATGCCCAGCACGAGCGGATCGTCGGGCGCCACCACCGTCAGATCTATTTTGTTCTCCTCCGCGAATTTAACAACGCCCTCGACATCCGTTGCTTTTATCGGAACGCACTGCGCAAGCTTCGCAATCCCGGCGTTGCCGGGCGCACAGTAAATTTTATCGACCTTTTCGCTTTGGCTGAGCTTCCACACAATAGCATGTTCTCTTCCGCCGCCGCCGACAACCAATACCTTCATGCTTATACCCTCCCCGCATCAATGATGGAACAGTCTCATCTTCGTCATAGCCATTGCAATGCCGAATCTGTTGCACACATCTGTTACCTCTCCGTCGCGCTTCGAGCCGCCCGGCTGCGCTATATAGCGAACGCCGCTCTTATATGCGCGTTCAATATTGTCGCCGAACGGGAAGAATGCGTCGGAACCGAGGGAAACATTTGTGTTTTTGGCTATCCACTCCTTCTTTTCTTCCTTTGTGAATACGGGCGGCTTTTCGGCAAAGAGATTTTCCCATACCCCGTCCGCAAGCACATCCATATAATCATCGGAAAGATAAACGTCAATGGCGTTATCACGGTCGGGCTTTGCCACAGTATCGAGGAACTTAAGGTTCAATGCCTGCGGCGACTGACGAAGCCACCACTTGTCCGCCTTATCGCCCGCAAGGCGGGTGCAGTGGATTCTGCTTTGCTGTCCCGCGCCGATGCCTATCGCCTGTCCGTCCTTTACATAGCACACTGAATTTGACTGCGTATATTTAAGAGTAATAAGCGCAATAAGAAGGTCGCGCTTTGCGTCATCGGGAATGTTTTTGTTTTCCGTTACAACGTCATTGAGCATATCAAGGTTTATTTCAAGCTCGTTTCTGCCCTGCTCAAAGGTAACGCCGAATACCTGCTTGCGCTCTGTCGGATCGGGGACATAGCTTTCGTCAATCTTTATAATGTTATATGTTCCTCTGCGCTTTGACTTCAATATTTCAAGAGCTTCGGGTTCATAGCCGGGCGCGATTATTCCGTCCGACACCTCGTGCTTTAAAAGCTTTGCGGTGGGTACATCGCACACGTCGGAAAGAGCCACAAAATCGCCGAAGGAGGACATTCTGTCCGCGCCGCGCGCTCTCGCATATGCTGCGGCAAGAGGCGAAAGAGCTTCGTCTTCAACAAAATATATCCTTTTCAGCGTATCGGAAAGCGGAGCCGCAACCGCCGCGCCCGCCGGAGAAACGTGCTTGAAGCTTGTCGCCGCCGGAAGAGAGGTCGCCTTTTTCAGCTCACGCACAAGCTGCCAGCCGTTGAACGCGTCAAGAAGGTTGATATACCCGGGATTTCCGTTTAAAACCTCTATCGGAAGCTCGCCGCCGTTTTCAAGAAAAACACGGGATGGCTTCTGATTCGGATTGCATCCGTACTTTAACTGCATACTTTTCATTTTGATTTCCTCTTTCCTTTTATTTATTTTTATTGACTATCCTCGTATCGTATTTGCCTGTGGCGATTTCAATATACCTGACAAAAAGCGAGACCTTATTGTCCTCATTGAGCGCATCCCAGATAAGAGAGGTAAATTCGTCTATATTCCCCTTTATCTCAACCTCCTCGGGCTCGCCGAAGAAGGACGGCAGGGGATTCCCGTCGCATTTATATGTATGAATAAAATGCCCCTGTCCGTTTATCGGATTTTCATAATCAAACGTGAATCTTCTGCAGGAGGACGGATCTCCGCCGGCGCTTTTAAGTATGGAAAGGGAATAATCAAACCTTCCGTCCTCAACCTTCAGCACAGCCGAAATTCTCGGCGTAAAGTTCGGCGCGTCAGGCTCAAAGGTGCGCGTTCTCAGCGCTTCCTCAAAGGTAAGTCCTTTCCCCATGAGATCATAAACAGTATCCGTCTGATCGCCGTTTGTGACTATAGTCGTATTCCCAAGCACTCTGACGGGCGCGTAAATTATAAGAGACGGGTCTTCAAGCTTTGACGGATCAAAGGCTTCGGTGCGTATGCCCTCTCCCTCCGCCGCAAATACCCGGTTTCGGCTGTTGGCGCTTCTGCCCATGATAAAATACGCCGTAACAGCGTATTTTCCGTCGGCGCTTTTACCCGCGACTATGCCTCTCCCCGGATAAGAATTGTTTTTGAGTTCATTTTCAAGCATTATCATTACCCTTTCCGACCCACAAAATTATATGCGTCTCATCTGTGAGCCGAGATAAGACGCCTTTTTTATATAGATGCACAAATTTTTTCTATGGACTGAGGCAGAATAATCCACTCCGCCTCCTCCATTATACGCCTCTGAAGGGTTTGGGGAGTGTCGCCGTCCTTTATATACACTGCCTTCTGAGCAATAATTCTGCCGCCGTCAACAACGCCGTTTACAAAATGCACCGTAGCTCCGCTCACCTTTACACCGTAGGAAAGCGCCGCCTCATGCACCTTGATGCCGTAATACCCTTCCCCGCAGAAGGACGGTATGAGCGAGGGATGTATGTTTATTATCCTGTCGGGATACTCTTTTATAAGCTCGTCGCCGACTATGCACAAAAAGCCTGCCATAACTATCAGGTCAACTCCGCGCTCCTTCATATGGCGCGCTATCGCCCTGTCGAAATCCTCTTGGGAGGCAAAAGCCTTTTTTTCTATTACCGAAGCCTCTATCCCCGCATTTTCAGCTCTTTCGAGGGCGTATACGCCCTTTTTGTTCGATACGACGGTAACTACCTCGCCCGAGGTTATAATTCCGCTTTTTTGCGCGTCTATTATTGCTTGGAGGTTTGTTCCCCCTCCGGAAACGAGAACTCCGATTCTTTTCATATCAACTCTACCCCGTTTGCTCCTTCTTCAACGCTGCCTATCACATATGCCCTTTCACCCATGCTTTCAAGAACCTTTACCGCCTTCTCGGCTTCCGCCGCGGGAACAGCCGCAATCATGCCTATGCCCATGTTAAATGTATTGAACATATCTCTTTCGGGGATGGCTCCCGTCTCCGCAATGAGCTTGAATATCGGAAGCACAGGGAATGAGTTTTTCTTTATCACAGCCTTCATGCTTTCGGGAAGCATTCTCGGGATGTTTTCGTAAAAACCACCGCCTGTAATATGCGAAATTGCACGCACATCGCATTCCTCTATAAGCTTCAGCGCGCTCTTTACATATATCCTTGTCGGCGTGAGAAGAGTATTCAAAAGCGTGTCTCCGAGAGAATCCACATACTGTGAAAGTGTCTCCGGATGAGAATTTACGCCGAACACCTTTCTGACAAGAGAAAAGCCGTTTGAATGTACGCCCGAGGATGCAATACCGATAAGCGCGTCGCCGGGAGCAAGCTTTGTTCCGTCAATTATGTTTTTCTTATCCACTATACCTACAGTAAAGCCCGCAAGATCATACTCATCCTCAGGATAAAAGCCGGGCATCTCAGCGGTTTCACCTCCGATAAGAGCGCATCCCGCCTGAACGCAGCCGTCGGCAACGCCCTTTACTATGGACGCCACCTTTGACGGAATGTTCTTTCCGACTGCCACATAGTCAAGGAAGAAAAGAGGCTTTGCACCGCTGCACACAACATCGTTTACACACATTGCAACCGCGTCTATGCCCACGGTATCATGCCTGTCGGCAATGAACGCCATCTTAAGCTTTGTTCCCACGCCGTCGGTACCCGACACGAGAACCGGCTCGTCGTACTTGTCCTTGTCAATTGAGAAAAGACCTCCGAACCCTCCTATATCGGACATAACTCCGTCTATAAATGTCTTTTTGACGTCCGAGCGCATCAGCTTTACGGCTTCGTAACCCGCCTCAACGTCAACACCGGCATTTCTGTAACTTTCGCTCATGATATAAAACCTCCTAAAGATTTTTTATTGCTTCCTCTGCCTCAGCCACCGGATATTTGCCCGTGAAGCATCCGGCACAAAAGCCTCCCTCTCTGTGAGGCAAAAGCTCATGAAGGCTTTCGGCGTCGAGGAAGCCTATCGAGTTTACTCCGAGTATTTCCTTTATGTCGTCAACGGAACGACCCACCGCTATAAGCTCCCTGCGGTCGGGTATATCGGTTCCGAAAAAGCACGGCCATACGAACTGCGGGGCTGAAATTCTGAGATGCACCTCCAACGCTCCCGCCGCTTTAAGCATGGAAACTATGTTTTTACCCGTAGTTCCGCGGACAACCGAATCGTCCACCAAAACGACTCTTTTCCCCGAAACCGAATTTTCAAGGGCGTTCAGCGACACCGGCATAAGGCTGTCTCTTTCTTCCGGCGAGGGCTGAAGGAACGCTCTGTGCAAATATCTGTTTTTTATAAGACCGTATTCAAACGGAATGCCCGATTCCTCGGCATACCCCGTTGCGGCATAAAGCCCGCTGTCGGGTACGCCTATCACAACGTCGGCGTCCGCAGGGTATTTCTTTGCCAAAATTCTGCCCGCAAGCTTTCTCGATTCATATACGCTCTGCCCCTCTATAACGCTGTCAGGTCTTGCAAAGTATATGTATTCAAAAATACATATTCCCTTTTCCTTATTGCAGTTATCCCTAAACGAGGTCATCCCGTTGCTTCCGAAAACCACTATTTCACCCGGCTCAACGTCGCGCATGTATTTTGCGCCTATGGCGTCAAGAGCCGCTGTTTCGCTTGCCACAGCATACGCGCCGCCCTTTCGCCCGATGCAGAGAGGTCTTATTCCGTGAGGATCCCTTGCCGCCACAATCTTTCTCGGCGTCATAATTATAAGGCTGTACGCTCCTTTGAGCTTCTTCATCACTTCCGAAAGCGCCGCCTCCATTGAGTGAGTTTTAGCCCTCTCCCTTGCCACGAGATAGCATATTATTTCCGCAGCCGTATCCGTGTGGAATATCGCTCCGCTGTATTCAAGCTCGTCAATAAGTGCTTTTCTGTTTACAAGTCCGCCGTTGTTCGCTATTGCAAGGGTACCCTTTTTATATTTTGATACAAGCGGCTGCGGGTAAAGACCCTTGCCCTCCTCAGAGCCGGAGTACCTCACATGCCCCATAGCCTTGTTGCCTTTGAGCTTCCCAACCTTTTCGCTGCTGAAAACCTCATGTACATATCCCGAATCGCGCAGATATTCAAAGTTGCCCTCACGGTCGCATACGGCAATTCCGCACGCCTCCTGACCTCGGTGCTGGAGCGCGTAAAGGGCATGATACGCCGACTCCGCGCAGTTTATCGTATCCGTGGGGTCATATATCGCGAAAACACCGCATTCTTCGTGTAATTTCGCTGTTGCCGCCGTTGTTGTCGTTGTCTTTGTCGTTGTCGTTGTCATAATAATCTCCATTCCGCCGCCCTGCATTGGTACAAATAGGAATTAAATTCAATCTCCTGCCGCAGGGCAAGGAATGACAAGAGATTATTATTGCGCATGTGCGTTTTGCGAAGCGCAGACGAGCAAAAAATCGCACGCGCGATCTAATCCTGCCGGAGGCTAACGTGAAAGGGACTTTCACGTTA
>CAZIBK010000003.1:0-22977 GCA_964537125.1 uncultured Oscillospiraceae bacterium | reverse complement strand
TCGCACGCGCGATCTAATCCTGCCGGAGGCTAACGTGAAAGGGACTTTCACGTTACACCTCGTCGGCCATAGCCTGTATCTTTGCGTCCTTTGCTTCAACAGATTTTTTCATTTCTTCTTTAAATGCTTTGAGCTTTTCACCAAGCTCATCATATCTGAGGGAAAGTATCTGACAAGCGAGAATAGCCGCATTGTCGCTTCCGTTTATGGCAACGGTCGCCACAGGTATGCCCGAGGGCATCTGAACAATAGACAATAGCGAATCAAGTCCGTCCATCGTGGATGATTTTATCGGAAGCCCGATAACCGGAAGCGTAGTGAATGCCGCTAAAACTCCGGGCAAATGCGCCGCCTTACCGGCTGCCGCGATTATGCAGTCAAAGCCGTTGTCAAGAGCGTTTGACGCAAAATCCCTTGCCTCATCGGGCGTTCTGTGAGCCGAAATTATCCTCACTACAGCCTCAATGCCGAACGATTTCAATCTTTTAATACACGGCTTCACCGTTTCAAAATCGGAATCGCTCCCCATGATTATTGCTACCTTTGGTGTTTTCATAAAGCATTTCCTCTCTTCTGTAATTACTTCCGCTATTCTATCAAAAAAACCTGCTCATTGTCAATATAAACAATAAACTTTAAGTATTTTCATCACATTCTTTTGCGCTTTCCGTATCAAATGAATAGGCTGAGGCAAATTTAATCGAATTATTTCCGAATTTGTCTCTGATTGAATCCACCGCCTCGTCAAGCTTTGCCTTTTTGTTATCCGCTTCTTCAAACAGCGACAGCTGCTCCTCCCCCTCTTTTATAAGGGACATTGCGGATATCCCCAGCATCCTTACAGGCCGCGACATATTCCACGCCTTTTTCAAAAGAGTCATTGCATACTCCGTCAGGTCATGGGCATGATTCGTGGCGTCCGATAATGTCATCTGCCTCGTGATGCTCTTAAGGTTTTCATCCTTTATCACCACGCCTATCGCGGTGCATTTCACCCCGAGTCTTCTCATGCGGGACGATACCACATCCCCCAGCCATACGGCAGCCTCTCTTATCTCATCCTCCCCTATAAGGTCTTTCGGAAAGGTATAGGAATTTCCGACGGATTTTACCTCTTCCTCCTCGTATATGCTTCTTACCCTCTCATCGTCCTCGCCTCTCGCATAGCTGTAAAGCCGTACTCCGTTTTTCCCGAAGCGCTGCTCTATAAAGCTTCTGTCGCTTTTCGCAAGGTCGCCTATAGTAATTATACCGTACTTTGCAAATTCCTCGCACAGCTTTCTTCCCGCGTAAAGAAGATTGCCCAGCTTTTGAGGATATATTATTCTTTCAACATCACAGGGCATTATTACTGTAGTTGCGTCGGGCTTTTTATAGTCGCTGCCGAACTTTGCGAACGCCTTGTTAAAGGATACTCCCACAGATACGGTAAGTCCCGTCTCTTCCCTTACGCGCGTTCTCAGCTCATCCGCTATCTTTTCTCCGCTGCCGAAAAGCTCGAGGCAATCGGTCACATCAAGCCACGATTCGTCTATTCCGAAGGGTTCAACGTACTCGGTATATTCTTTATAAATATCATTTACTTTGCGGGAAAGCTCCTCATAGCGGTCATGCCGGGGCGGGACTATAACCAAATCGGGACACTTCTGCTTTGCGCTCCAAACAGTTTCGGCTGTTGCAACGCCGTATCTTTTTGCAATGTCGTTTTTCGCAAGTATTATCCCCTTACGCGTTTTCGGATTTCCGCCCACCGCCATAGGCACATTTTTAAGCTCGGGGTTATCCCTTATTTCAACAGACGCGTAAAATGAATTGCAATCGCAATGAAGTACAGTTCTCATAATATCACCTCGTAGAGGTGTCAAAATTCACGCACATACCGCGGATTTTGACAGATTTTATTTTAATTAAAGTTTTTCGACAGTCTGTACTTTTTCGCTTCTTCTATTTTATCATTTCAAAAAGCATCTGTCCACATATATTTTAAACCGCCCCTGTCCGTGGAGATATATTTTCACGGCAGGGGCAGTCTTCAGGCGCGCGGATGCGCCTCTCGATATACCTTTTTGATTTTACTGTTCATTACATCTGTGTAGATTTTAGTTGAAGAAACATCACTGTAGCCGAGCATTTCAGAGACCGAACGCGCGTCCGCTCCGTTTTCAAGCAAATGCAGCGCAAAGCAGTGGCGAAGGGTCTGAGCTGTTATATTCCCTTTAATTCCTTCTTTTGATATATAGCTCTTGATAATTTTCCAAAACCCCTGCCTTGACAGAGGCTGTCCGTGAAAATTGAGGAACAAAACGTCGCTCTCTTTATCGCCCATAAGCTCATTTCTGGCATTTTTCAGATAATCGCTCAGCGCGTCGATGGCGGGTCTTCCCAAAGGCACTGTACGGCGCTTTGAACCGCCCGAGAGAGATATTACCTCCGTTTTTAAGCTTACATCGCTTACCTTCAATGATATAAGCTCGCTCACCTTTGCTCCGCAGGCATACATTACCTCAAGCATGGCTCTGTCCCGCTTCCCTTTTAATGCGCTTGAATCGGGAGCCTCCAAAAGCTTAACGACCTGCTCCGATGTAAGCGTGTTCGGCAGCTTTCGCTGTACGGGCGGCGTCTCCACCGGTTCCGTCGGATCTGAATTTATAATACCCTTTCTTAAACAGTATGTAAAAAATTTTTTGAGTGACGCAATCGTCCTCGATATTGACGAATACGCCATTCCCCTGTTCTTAAGCGAAGAAAGATATCGTTCTATATCGTCGGTTCCAACTTTTCGGACATCCGTTACCGATACATTGTCTGCCTTGCCAAAAAATTTCATCAGATCTCCCATATACGAAGATACTGTATTTTTCGACACTGTTTCCGACAAAAATTTTTCATACGACGCTATCGGTTCGCTCATTCTTTTTCACTCCCTTCAGTCTTTCATCACCGCATTTTTCTGTACGCGCCTTTGCCTTAATGTTTAAATCCAAGCGGCGCTCCGTTACTAAAGCATAGCGTTAACCGTCGGGTTTTCGGTGAGAGATTATTACCTCCCGCCGAAACTCTTAAGCGGAACCCGCCGCCTTCGAGGGGGGACGTATGCACATAGGTTGTATTTATATTTTATATCAAACCTTCAAAAATGTACACTTCGCAAAACGACAAATTTTTGATGTCATTTTTATAAATAATGAATAAAAAACCTGCTCATAGCGCTCTCCGAAATCGACGCCGCAAAGGATACCGCCATAAAAATCAGCCCCATAGCGAAGTAGCGCGAATCTGTCGCCTCGCCGCTTTTTCTGTCCATACAGGAGCGTATGCACATAATCGAAAACACAGTCATAACAGGCAATGACAGCACACACTGCGGAGCCACATAGGCACATAAAAGCTTCACTGCCTCGCCGCTTCTTTCCGAAATTATAAACGCGCTTGAAAATCCTATGATAAAGCCCCTCATGGCTATCGCGGCGGCTATAAACGGCGCCATGGTGCTGAGAGTACCCAATATCCATATCACAATCATCCATACAGCTTCCGTTGTAAAATCATTCTTTACAATATCCTTTACCGATACGCTTTTATCAAGGGACGACGACATTATCTCCCCTGCTTCCTCGGATATTTCGGCAGGTATCTGAAATACGGCAAGCGCTCCGAATATTATCCCCGCGGTAAAAATTATCAATACTGCCATGACAAGAGAAAAATTCTCCTCTGCCGCTCTTTTTATACGCAAAAAAATCCCCCCGTAAAAACCATTTATAAATACTATGATTCTTACGGGGGAATTATGAATGTTTGTCCGTAAACGCTTAAGACTGCATACCCATTTTGTCCGCCTTTTTCACACAGCGGTCTATGGCGTTTATGAGTGATGCGCGGAAGCTGTCGGTTTCAAGCTGATACACAGCCTCTATTGCCGTTCCTCCCGGCGAGCATACCATATCCTTGAGCTTTCCGGGATGCTCGCCCGTCTCAAGCGCAAGCTTTGCGGAGCCTAAAATAGTCTGCGACACCAAGAGATACGCCGTATCGCGCGGTATGCCGTGAAGCACTGCCGCGTCCGCCATAGCCTCTATCATCATAAACACATACGCGGGTCCGCTGCCGTTTGTGGCTGTGGCAGTGTTTATAAGCGACTCCGGAAGCATTGCGGTTTTACCTATCGAGTCAAAAATATTACGCACTATGTTCATTTCGTCCTCAGAAACATTGTCCGCATTGCATATAGCAACCATTGCCTCTCCGACAAGCGCGGGAACATTGGGCATGGTGCGAACAATCTTCGCATCGCTTCCGAGGACAGACTTCATCCTTTCAACGCTTATGCCTGCCGCGATGGAGATAAGAACCTTATCGGATACAAGATCCTTTACCTCCTCCATAACCTTAAGTATCACATTCGGCTTTACTCCGAAAATAATATAATCGCTGTTTTTGACAACCTCGCGGTTATCGGGAGTCGTATTAACGCCGAGCTTTGCCGTTCTCGCAAGCTTTTCCTCTGATATCTCGCTTACATAAATATCGTTCTCGGAGAACGTTTTTGCCTTTATAACACCGTGCAAAATAGCTGAGGACATATTGCCCGCGCCGATTATACCTAATTTCAACTCATTTACCCTCTCTCTTCATCAAACTGAAAGCTCAACCTTTACGCCGAGCAGCTCTTTATTTGCTTCCAATATAGGTCTTACGACCTCGTTTATAAATTCCTCCGTCTGCTGGGGCGCTCTGCCGATATAGCTTTCGGGCTTCATTATTGATTTCAGCTCGTCAATGTCGAGCATGAACGAATCGTCCTTTGCAATAAGGTCGATGAGATTATTCTCAAGCCCGCGCTGCTTTACATTTGCGCCCGCCTCCATTGAATACTGCCTTATCTTTTCGTGAAGCTCCTGACGGTCGCCGCCCTTTTTGACAGCCTGCATCATAATGTTTTCCGTCGCCATGAACGGAAGCTCGGAATATATTCTCTTTTTGATGACCTCGGGATATACCACAAGCCCGTCTACTATGTTTATATATATTTCAAGTATCGCGTCTGTTGCCAAAAATGCCTCCGCAATGCTGATTCTCTTATTGGCGCTGTCGTCAAGCGTTCTTTCAAACCACTGCGTAGACGCCGTTATCGCAGGATTCAGCGCGTCTACAATGACATAGCGCGCCAAGGACGATATTCTTTCGCTTCGCATGGGATTACGCTTGTACGCCATCGCGGAGGAACCTATCTGGCTCTTTTCAAAGGGTTCTTCCATCTCCTTAAGGTGCTGAAGAAGACGCATATCGTTGCTGAACTTGTACGCGCTCTGCGCAATAGACGCAAGCACATTCAGAATCTGGGTGTCAAGCTTTCTGGCGTAGGTCTGCCCCGATACAGGGAACACCTTGTCATAGCCCATTTTTTCGGCTATCTTCTTTTCAAGAAGCTTTACCTTTTCATGGTCTCCGTCAAAAAGCTCAAGAAAGCTTGCCTGAGTGCCCGTAGTACCCTTGTTGCCGAGCAGCATTGCCTTTGAAAGCTGATGCTCAAGGCTTTCGTAATCCATTACGAGATCCATCAGCCAAAGAGACGCACGCTTTCCGACCGTCGTAAGCTGAGCCGCCTGAAAATGAGTAAAGCCCAAGGTAGGCATGTCCTTATATTTCATTGCAAAATCCGAAAGAAGCGCAATTACGTTTACAAGCTTCTTCTTTATAAGCCCGAGCGCCTCATGCATAATGATTATATCGGTATTATCGCCGACATAGCAGCTTGTTGCGCCGAGGTGAATTATGCCCTTTGCCTTCGGACACTGAACGCCGTATGCGTATACATGGCTCATAACATCATGGCGCACCTCGGCTTCACGTTTCTCGGCGACAGAATAGTTAATATCGTCCGCGTGAGCCTTAAGCTCGTCAATCTGCTCCTTTGTTATGGGGAGACCCAATTCCATTTCCGACTCCGCCAAAGCAATCCAAAGCTTTCTCCATGTGCGGAACTTTTTATCATTCGAGAAAAGATATTGCATTTCCTTACTTGCGTATCTCGAATTAAGCGGACTCCGGTAAGTATCGTTTGCCATGTGATTTCCTCCCTTATTTCAGCTTAGAAATAAACTTTTCAAGTCTGTCAAGACCCATCTTAATATTCTCCATGCTTGTGGCATAGCTCCAACGGGTGTGAATATCGCTGCCAAAGCTCTTACCGGGAACGACAGCCACCTTTTCAACATCAAGGAACTGTTCCGCAAAGGTATCGCTTCCCGTTATCTTTACCCCGTTTATTTCACGACCTATAAGCTTGGATATATTCATCATTACATAAAACGCGCCGTCGGGCTTTATACATGACACGCCCTCAATGGAGTTTATGCGCTCCACCATATAGTTTCTGCGCGCCTCGAACGCCCTCGCCATTTCCTTTGCGGGTTCATCGGGACCCATAAGAGCGGCGATTGCCGCGCACTGTGCGATGGAATTGGGGTTTGACGTCGCGTGGCTCTGCACGTTCGACATAACCTTTGCAATTTCCGTGTTTGAAGCAGTGTAGCCTATTCTCCAGCCGGTCATTGCGTAGGTTTTTGAAACTCCGTTTACGACGATTGTCAGGTTCTTTACCTCATCGCTTACGGTAGCTATTGAGAAATTCTTCTTTCCGTCATAAACGAGGCTTTCATATATCTCATCCGCGATTATATAAATATTTTTCTCAACACAGAATTGAGCGATTTCACGAAGCTCGTCTTCCGGGTAGCACATACCCGTCGGATTTGAGGGGTTGTTTATAATTATTGCCTTCGTTTTGCCCGTAACTGCCGATTCAATCTTGTCAAGAGACGGACGGAACCCTTCTTCCTCCGAAGCGTTTACAAACACAGGCACACCGTCCGCAAGACGAACCATTTCGGGATAGCTGACCCAGCACGGAGCGGGAATAACAACCTCGTCTCCGGGATTGAGAATTGCGCCCAGGGCATTGTTGAGCGAATGCTTTGCGCCGTTCGACACTACGATATTTGCGGGTTCATACAGAAGAGAATTGTCCCGCCTGAACTTTTCGCAAACAGCTTTTTTCAATTGCAATGTGCCGGAAGCGGGAGTGTATCTGGTAAAATTATTGTTGATGGCTTCTATTGCGGCGTCCTTTATATGCTGCGGCGTCGGAAAATCCGGCTCGCCTGCGCCAAAGCCTACAACATCCTCTCCCTCAGCCTTCATCTCTTTAAATTTTGAATCAATGGCAAGTGTTGCCGAAGGGCTGATTGATGAAAACTTTTTGGATAAATACATTATTGCTTCATTCCTTTCACAAGTTAAGTAACATCCAATCTAATATATTCTAATATAAAGCACATAAAAAATCAACAAAAAAATTTCTTACGGTTAAAAAATTTTTGTCCCGATCCCGATTAAAAAAATTTTTTCCCATGATTACTTGCGGCAAAGCCGTATTAGTGCTATAATCTTCACAGATATAACGAAAGGCGGTCACCAAATATGAAATATGTAATTGTATTGACGGACGGCTGTGCGGACTATCCGGTAGCCTCTCTCGGCGGCAAAACCCCGCTTGAAGCTTCGCACACGCCCAATATGGATTTTTTCGCCTCCCAAGGCAGGCTTTTTCAGGTAAAAACAGTAGGCGACGGTTTAAAGCCCGGCAGCGATGTTGCAAACCTCTCTGTAATGGGTTACGATCCTTATAAATATTATACGGGGCGCTCTCCGCTTGAGGCTGCCAGCATCGGCGTGGAGCTTACTCCCTCACAGACGGCTTTCCGCGCAAACATTGTCACCCTTTCCGATGAGGAAAATTATGAAGATAAGACCATGCTCGACTATTCCTCGGGCGAAATAACAACACCGGAAAGCACTCTCCTTATGAACGCGATTGAGGAGGCTCTCGGCGGCGGAGACATTCATTTTTATCCCGGCGTCAGCTACCGCCATCTTTTTGTGTGGGACAACGCTCCCGAAAGCTTCCGTCTTACTCCTCCGCATGACATTTCCGACAGAAAGATTAAGGATTACCTCCCCGACAACGAGAGGATTCTTGACCTAATGAAAAGGAGCGAAAAAATTCTCAGAGAGCATCCCGTAAATCAGAAAAGGATTGCCGAGGGCAAAAACCCCGCAACCTCCCTTTGGATATGGGGCGAGGGAAAGAAGCCCCTTCTCTCCTCATTTAAGGATATCACATCTCTTAACGGCGCGGTAGTCAGCGCGGTAGACCTTATCAAGGGCATAGGTATTCTTACCGGTATGGAGTCGATAGATGTTGAGGGCGCGACAGGCAACATCAACACCAATTTTGACGGCAAGGCAAAAGCCGCAATAGACGCGCTTCTCAACGGCGGTAAGGATTTGGTGTATGTTCACCTTGAAGCTCCCGACGAATGTGGTCATCAGGGCGACCCCGAGGGAAAGAAGAAGAGTCTTGAGCTGATTGACGAAAAGATTATCGCTCCCATAAAGTCCGCTCTCGATAATTCGGGCGAAGATTATGCCTTTATGGTTCTTCCCGACCACTTCACGCCCGTTTCAACAAAAACACACAGCGGCGAGCCTGTCCCCTGCATTATGTATCGGAAGGGCGATCATAATAATACAGGCTTCACATTTACCGAAAAATGCGCCGATGAACACGGCGAAAGAATTCCGGTCGGACATACTCTCATGCATAAATTCCTTGAAATAAAATAAGCAAAAATATGCCCGGAGCCTTTCAATGCGGCTTCGGGCGTTTTTTGCTTTAATTATTATTCGTAATCAACAACATTTGTCCATGAAAGGAGGAATTCTCTCTCTTCGGGCTTACCCTTTACAGACTGAGATGCGGCAACAATAGGCATCCATTTCTGTACATACTGCTTTGCCGTGTCGCTCTTTTTGCAGAACAGGTCAAGATATTTCTTTGCCAAATCTTCCTTGCCGTCAAGCATAAACAAAAGATATGTTCTCGCCGCGTCGGCAGACGCATTGCCCTGCGTAGCATGAGCCCAGTCTATTATAAACGGAGTACCGTCGGCTGTAATGATAATATTCGTCGGGTTGAAGTCGCCGTGGCAAACCTTTTTGTGATCCGGCATTGCGTTAAGCCTTGTATGAAGCTCATAACGCACGGTGGCCTCAAGATCTGCCTGGGATATCTTCTTGTTCATCTTTGTCTTTAAAATATTAAGATCTCTCGGAGCAACAGCCGCATGCATCTTTAACTGAAGGTCAACAAACTGTTCCAAATATTCATCAATTTTGTCAGGCTCCTCATCCATAAGCTGCGCAAGCGTTTTTCCTTCAATATAATCGGAAACTATAGCCCACTTGCCGTCAATAGTGGTAACGGCGTGTACCTTCGGAATATCGAGTCCGGTTTCTTCAATTCTCGCCTGATTAAGAGCTTCGTTAAGGACGTCCGCCTTTGAGAAATCCGAATCGAACACCTTTATTACGGTATCTCCGTCCCTATAAATTGTTTTATTTGTTCTTTCCGCAATAATCTGATCAAGTTTCATTACTCATTCCTCCTAAAAATGTTTCACACAGGCGACCGAAAAAGAACCTGCCATCGCCATTGACGGACGCCGCCTTGTATTTCTTAGCTTAATTATACTTTAATTATGCACAATAGTCAACATATATTTTATTATTTTTTTGTGCATTTTTTACTAAGCTCAGAATACTCCGGTTATAAATATCTCCAGTCCTATAACGATAAGTATAGCTCCGCCGAGTATTGAAGCCTTATTTGAAAACCTGTCTCCTATCCGCTTTCCGAGCAAAAGCCCGAACGCGCATATTGCGAACGTCACGACAGCTATTATCAACGAACAGACAAACGCCATAATCGCGGGATATTCCGCTATTGTGAACCCGACGGAAAGCGCGTCAATGCTCGTTGCCACGCCCATCAGCAGAAGCTGTCCCATGTTCATTTTTTCTTTCTTTTCATCGCTCTTGCACTTTATGCCGTCAATAAGCATACCGCCGCCTATATACAGCAGCAGCGCTAAAGCTATCCATGGTATAAACTTTTCAAAGACCTTGAAATAGCTTAATATCGTGTGTACGCATATCCAGCCCACCATAGGCATGAGAAACTGAAACGCGGCAAATACGCCCGCAATAAGCCCCCTCCTCCGCTTTTTCATATCATGCTCATTGAGCGCGCTTGCAACCGACACGGAGAATGCGTCCATTGCAAGCCCTACGCCTAAAAATACACTGTTGAAAAAGAATAAAAAACTCCACTCCATATTTTTCCCTCCGCTTGTATAAAAGCAAAATCCCGGACACGGTTAAGCCGTTATCCGGGTCTTAATTTTTACATAAAGACTCTATGTACAGCTTTCGCCGATACATGAGTCTCGCAATTTAAAACAAGCCAGACCTATGGTCAGTATGTTGACTTGCTACGCTTTCGCGCTTGCTACTCCCTCATGGGATTTGTAATTATATATATTATACTTTCTTTTTAATATTCTGTCAAGTAGCAAATCCCGCATATTGAGTCATGTACAAATCATAATACTTGCCTTTCTTCAAAAGAAGCTCGTCATGGCTGCCCTGCTCGACTATTCTGCCCTTGTCCATAACAACTATTATATCCGAATCGCGTATTGTGGACAGACGGTGCGCAATAATTATGCTTGTGCGATCCTTCATGACAAGCTGCATTGCATCCTGAATATATTTCTCGGTTCTCGTATCAACGTTGGACGTTGCCTCGTCGAGAATAAGTATTCTCGTATCCGCTATAAACGCTCTTGCGATGGCAAGAAGCTGCCGCTGTCCCTGACTTATATTTGCGCCGGAAGCCGTCAGCACAGTATCCAAGCCCTTCGGCATGGAGCGAAGCATTTCGCCGCATCGGCTCATCTCAATGGCCTTTTCAAGCAGCTCGTCATCGGCGTTTTCGTTTCCGTACTTCAAATTGTGCCTTATCGTATCGGAAAACAGTACGGTATCCTGCAAAACTATAGCCACGCACTTTCTCAGCTCGCTTGCCGAAAGAGCCGCAATATCCTGATTTCCTATTCTTATCGTTCCGCTGTCAACATCGTAAAAACGCATAAGAAGGTTTACAACCGTCGTCTTCCCGCTTCCCGTCGCGCCTACAAGGGCAACCTTTTTGCCTGAGGGTACCTTAAGCGAAAAATTCTTTATTACGGGATGCCCCTCCGTATATGAGAAGGTTACGTCGTCAAAGGTAACGTATGTATCTGCATTTTCCGAAACATCTTCTCCATCAGCTCTCTCGCTTTCCTCGTCAAGCACAACGAACACTCTTTCCGCGCCCGCGACAGCCGTCTGAAGCTGACCGTAAATCTGCGCTATCTCGTTTATCGGGCGGCTGAACTGCTTTGCGTATACGATAAACGCCGATATTACTCCGACCGAAATAAGACCTTTGTATGAAAAATATCCTCCCACTGCGGCTATTATAACAAAGCCGATATTGCCTATGCAGTTCATTATCGGTCCCATAACGCCGCTTAATATATCCGTCTTTATACCCTCTCGTGTGAGCGAATCCGACGTCTTGCGGAAGCTTTCAATCGTTGCGTCCTGATGATTAAACGCCACAACCGTTCTGTAGCCGGACACCATTTCCTCTACCGTTCCGTTTACAGCGCCTAAAAGCGCCTGTCTCAGACGGGAGTACTTTCTTACCTTGCCCGAAAGAAGCTTTGTCGCCAAAACCGTCAGTATTACCGTAATACAGCTTAAAAGCGCCAGCTGCCAACAGTACCATACCATTATCACAACGGTTCCTGCTATTGTCAGCACACCTGAGAAAAGGGATGTTATCGACTGGGATACTGTTGTCGAAATATTTTCAATATCGTTTGTCATACGGCTCATAACATCGCCGTGGGAATGTGTATCAAGGTATTTTATCGGCAGATCGACAATCTTTTCAAACAGCTCTCCGCGCATCAGCTTTACTATTCTCTGGCTCAAATGCGCTCCCAAAAGAGTCTGGAAAAACTGCATTAAGCCGTACAGTATATAAACGACCGACATTGCAAAAAGCGTTCTCGGAAGCGCGTCTCCGGGCAATCCGCCGAGTATATCCGTAAGTATGTCTATAGCGTTGCTCTGAAGGCTCGGCGCCAATATACCGCATACTGTGCCGAAAACGACCACGAGCATCATCAAAAACACTATTACCCTTTCAGCCGCAAAATATTTGGATATTCTCTTAAGCGTTGCGCCTGCATTTTCCGCGTGCTGAACCTCTGCAAAGCGGTTTTTGGGACCAACCTTCGGCATTCCGGGTATATTCTGATTTATATTTCTTTTCTCAGTCATCCCTCTCGCCTCCCTCACCCATCTGCGATTTATAGATGTCCTGATATGCCGCGCAGGAAGCCATCAGCTCGCTATGCGTACCGCAGGCGGAGATATGTCCGTTTTCCAGCACCGCTATTCTGTCTGCTCTGCGAACGGAGGCTATGCGCTGCGCTACGATTATCTTTGTGCAGTTTCCCGCGTCTTCAAGAGCCGAATACAAATCAGCCTCGGTTTTTAAGTCAAGCGCGCTTGTAGAATCGTCAAATATAAGGATTTCGGATTTTTTAAGCACGGCTCGTGCAATTGACATTCTCTGCTTCTGTCCTCCCGAAAGGCTTGTGCCTCTCTCGGCGACAAGAGTGTCGTATCCGTCGGGAGAGGATTTTATAAATTCCTCCGCCTGTGCAATTTGCGCCGCGGAACGAATTTCTTCGTCCGAGGCTTCGGCATCTCCCCACGCGATATTTTCTTTTATCGTCTCGCTGAACAGCTCGCTCTTCTGAAGAGCTATTGCTATCTTATCTCTGAGCGCATGTCGGTTATAATCCTTTACGTTTACGCCGTCCACCAAAATTTCGCCTTCATCAACATCGTAAAACCTCGGGATCAGACTTACAAGGGTTGTCTTGCCGCATCCCGTTGCACCCATGACTGCTATTGTTTCGCCCTCTTTTATTTCAAGGTTAATATTTTTCAGAACCGGAGTTTCCGAATCGGGATATGTAAACGAAACGTTTTTAAACTCAATCCTTCCGCAGGATTCACACTCTCCGTTAAACTCGCCGTCCTTCATTTCGCTCTCGGTATCAAGCACCTCGCGCACTCTCTTCCACGACGCCATACCTCTGGAAATACTCTGGAACAGCATAACAAGCCTAAGAATAGCGTTAAGAAGCTGAGTGGTATATGTTATCGCCGCCATAACGCTGCCGGGCGTTGTCACGCCGCTTCCAACATCGAAGGAACCCGCAAGAATTATCAAAACCACGGTCATGTTCATAACTATGTTCATTATCGGGTTCATAAATGCGAATATAATCAAAACCCTAAGCTGCGTCCCCACCAAAGCGGAATTTGCCTCTCTGAATCTCAGCTTTTCATATGTCTCCCGCACACATGCCTTAATTATTCTTATTCCCGAAATATCCTCCTGCAAAATGTTGTTCACTTCATCAAGCTGTGACTGCAATTTTGTAAAGAGCGGATTCCCTTTGCACATACAGACCGCCATGCATCCTACCGTAAGAGGAAGCGAGCAAAGGACGATAATCCCAAAATGCGTATTCAGTCTGAATATAAAGAATAAGCTTCCGAGGAACAGAAGCCCCGTTCTTATCATACCGCGCACAAACTGCGCCAGCATGTTCTGCGTCTGCGTTATGTCGTTCGTTACGCGGGTTATCATTGACCCTGTACCGATTTTATCTGTCTGGCTAAACGAGAAGGTCATGATTTTTCCGAAACAATCCTTTCTCATTTCATTGCCTATATTCTGGCTTGACATATGTACGAACACATTGTTAAGCGTTCCGCAGCAGCCGCCCAAGATAACAGTCCCTATCATCGCAAGCCCGAACCTAAGAATGATTCCGGGATTGCTGACGCCTCCGCTGCCCAAACCCAATACGCCCTCATCGACTATTTTACTCATCATGCCGGGCTGGATAAGATCCATCGTCACTTCTCCCACCATAAACATTGCGGCAAGAGCGGCAATATGAACATATCTTTTTACGTATTTCCACATAATAGCTTTTTCTCCCCGAAATCAGTGCTCTCCGTGATGATGGTGTTTTTTTGAATGACAGCCCTTTCCCCGCATTTCTTCGCCGGTATATCGGCTGTCCCAATCACTCTTTAATTTTTCGGCAAGCGAAAGCAGTGTTTCCTTTTCGCTGTCCGACAGGCACGAAAACATTTCCTTGTGACGCAGCTCGCGGGCAGCTCTTGCCGCATCGGCATTTGCCTTTCCTTCCTCGGTAAGCTCTACCTCCACCGTGCGGCGATCCGTAGGATTCGGCTTGCGCACAATAAGCCCCGCGCTTTCAAGCTTCCCTATGACCTCGCTTGCCGAGCCGGGCTGAACGCCCATTCTCTCTGTAAGCTCCTTCTGTGTCATGCTTCCCGATTCGTTAAGAATTATCAGGACTCTGTTCTGACTGCCCTTCCCCTCAAAAAGAAAGCGTATTGTATGCCCCACATGGCGCAAAGTTAAAATAAGCTTGTCGTCAATATCAAGCTCGTCATACTGTTTAAAGCGATCTTCGCACCGCTTATGTCCGCACCCCTCGTGTCTGTGTCCTTCGTGTTCGTCTCTCGCGTTCTCAATTGTTATGCCCTCTGCCTTTGCATATTCCACTCCCGTTCCGCAGTGCGGTTCGCTAAGGTCGCAATGCCGTCCGCAGCCGGGGCAAATCTTTTCCTCTGACATAATTATATCCTCCTTAAACATTAGGTACCTTTATATTATACAGTTTTACATACGATTTGTCAAGGCGCCTTTAAAAAATTAAGGCGCGTATTGCCACGCGCCTTGGAAATTTAATAATCAAGCCGTATAAGTCTGTCCCCGTCATCGGTAAAGAACAGGAGGTAATGCCCTCTTATTTTTTCGGGTGCCTTAAATCTGAGCACAACATTTTTTGTTGTAAACGGCGAAACCTCTGCCGTCACCGACGCTGTTGCCACAAGATTTGACTGATAATCGTAAAGCTCCGTTATACAGTCAAGCTCCGTTTCACATTCACCCGACTGCACTTCTATTATCGCGGTTATCTCGTCGCCTTCATCCAATCCGTCAAGATTTGTATGCCCCGCTATTTTCGAATGCGAACAAAATTCCTCTCCCTCCGTAACACCTTCAAGGGTGGGCTTCACCTTTTCTATCCTGCCCGAGGCATCAAATGCAAAGGGATCAATGCAAAGCTCACGGTGAGTTCCGTAATAGTCGCTCACATCACCCTCAAATCTTGCGGGGAAATTAAAACGGTGATAGCAGATATACCACCTGTCCGTATCGGGCACATTTATTATTGTGTGGTGACCTGTCCCGTACACGCCTATACTCTCGTTTTTCTCAAGCATTACCTCGTTACCGACTATAGGGCCCGTCGGAGACGCGGCAAATCCCCAGCGCACATGGTAGTTTTTGCTTCTTGTATCGTCCTCCGCCCATGTAAAATAATACACGCCCTTTCGGTAGAACACATGTGTCCCCTCGCGGAAATTGGGAGGCGTTATATTTATCGGCTCGCCTTTAAGTGAAATCATATCTTCATTAAGCTCGCATACCCACATGGAGCCGTTGCCCCAATAAAGATAGCTTCTTCCCGTCTCAGGGTCTGTGAATACGGCAGGGTCGATAACCTGCCCTGGGAAGGTCATTTCCTTTTCATCCCCAAATTCGTCCGTCACGGTCATTGTGTTGTACACAATCGGATGTCCGAGCGGGTCGGAAAAATGCCCGGCGGGCGTATCGCATACGGCAACGCCTATCGCTTTACCGACGTTTTTTTCAAATTTATCGGTATTTGCGCTGAAATAGTAATAATATTTTCCCCTCTTTTTGATTATGCACGGCGCCCAGGCGTTTCCGTCCGACCATTGAACGTCCTTTTTTAAATCAAGGATAACGCCCTCATCGGTCCAATTCACCAAATCAGGGGATGAAAACGCTTTAAAATAATAGCCGCCCCAGTTTTCAAAGCCGTCGCAGGTAGGATAGATATAATACTTCCCGTCGAAAATATCCGCCTCCGCATCGGCGTAATATCCGTACTGCCCGAGAATGGAGTTCCCCCATTCCTTAAGTGCGACAGTCCACACTTCCCCGGAAAAGTCATATTTTATGTGTCCGTCCCTGTCAATTTCAGACAGCTTTGTAACTTTTACATCGCCGTCAAATTCAAACTGCGGGTCAAAGCTGTTTTTCGTCCCGGGAACTATCGGCGCCAAAATATAGTGCTGAGACTCGTCTATTATCACATTGTATGTCTTTATGTTTTTTCCCGAAACGCCTTTTACCGAAATACTCAATACGTCACCCCATCACTGCATACAAAGCTCCGCAACAGCCTTCGAGATTACGCTGCCCTCTGCCTTGCCTTTGAGAGACGGCATAACCGTTTTCATTATCATGCCCTTGTTCTTAGTTGCAATAACGTCGGCAAAATCACGCTGAAGGAGAGCCTTGACCTCTTCCTCGGAAAGCAGCTTTGGAGCATATTTGGCTACAACATCGTACGCCGCCTTATAGCTTGCCTTAAGCTCCTCTCTAAAATCGGGGCAAGTATCTATCTGCTCCTTAATAGTCTTTAGCTCTTTGAGAATCACTCTGTCGCAAAGCTCGGGAGTGATGTTGTCCCTGACTCCCTCGTCTATCGCAACTTTCTTTATCGACGCTATAAGGTTGGATATCGCGTCCTTCGTCACCTTGTCATGCGCTTTCATTGCCGCAATCATATCCTGCTGAAGCTGTTTAAATTCCATTATATTTCTACTCCTTTACATTGTTTTTCATGTCTTTTACCATTATAGCAGAAAACACTTTTTCGGTCAACTTTAAATAAAAAAAATCTTAATTAAGACAAAAATGTCACGTTTTTATATTGACAATCAGCGTTTTTTTTGATATCGTAGTCTTATAGAGATATTAGGTTGCGGCTTTTGCGGCAACCGGGGAGGGTAAATGATGCCGCCTGATTTTAAGGCATACAACAATAAGGAGTTTGCCGATTACGACATTCAAGTTTATAATTACGGTTACCGCCGCTGTGCGCCGGGCTTTACTCCCGGCTTCCATCAAAGGCAGCACTATCTGATTCATTATGTATATGAGGGCGAATGTGTTGTTGAAATTGAGGATAAAGTATATAGAGTTTTTGCCGGGCAGATGTTTGTCATATTCCCCGGGCTTCTCTGTAACTATACCTCATCCACGGACAATCCCTGCACCTATCGTTGGATTGAAATCGACGGTCATAATTTTGAGAATTTTCTCAAAACAACAGCTCTTTCAAATTCTGCGCCCATCATATCGGATAACGCTGACGGAACAGTCGGCGCTCTTCTCACGCGCATAACAGAGGAGGGCAAAATGACGGGCAAAAAGCTCACCGGCTATGCATGGTTCCTTGCCGAGGCTCTGTCCGCTGCCGATAACGAACGCCAAAGCGTCTATGAAAAATATATTGAAAAAGCTGTGGAGTATATCCGCTTTAACAGCGAAAAGAAAACTACCGTATCCGATGTCGCCGCCTATCTCCAGATTGACAGAAGCTATCTCTCCCGCGTTTTCAATGAATATATGGGCATATCGATAAAAAAGTACATATATAATTATCATATGGATATAGGCAAGAGCTTTCTCGCCTACTCCAATCTCTCTATTAAAGAGATTGCCGCCGCTATCGGCTATGAAGACCCGCTTGATTTTACCAAGGCATTCCACCGTACATACGGAATGTCCCCCACGAAGTGGCGCCAGCTAAACTCTAAAAACGCCTCAAATCTTAAACAGGACAAAACAGAATAAAAAAACGTCTGTATCGCAATTATGATACAGACGTTTTTGCTTTAAAAATTGATGTTCTTTATTCTCTTCGCTATTATAAGCGCCTGCTCAACGGTACACCCGCTCTGAGGTTCAAGCTTTCCTTCATCCGTACCCTTTATAAGACCTGCCAAAACGCAAAGCTTTACCGAATCCGCCGCCCATTCGGAAACAGCGTCCCCGTCCTTAAAATCGCCGAGGTCGGGCAAAAATGCCGACAAATCCATACCGTTTGTATATTCGTCTGCCATACGCGCAATCATCGTACAGATTGCCTCGCGCGTTATCGCTTCATCGGGCGCAAATTCATTTTCGGAAATACCCTGCACCAATCCGAGACCGTACGCCGTTACCACAAGCGGATTATTGCAGTCCGTAAACGGATTTTTAACCGACATCTGAGGTATTTCAACCCCCGAAACCGCACCGTATATATTCAGTGCGACTACCGCAAACTGCTCTCTTGTAATTTCCGCGGAATAATCAATTTCCCCCTCCGCCGCTTTAAGGAAATTTGCGGCTGAAGCATCCACTTCATTTACAGCCCACGCGCTCGGCTCGCTCTGCGCAATCGCTGTTGCCGAAACGGAAAGCGCCAGCAGTACGGCTGTAAATAACGCAATGACCCTTCTCATTTTTTTCACTCCTTCTTACTTATTATTCGGGTCGGACATAAACCTCAGGTACGCGTTTATAAACCCGTCAAGCTCGCCGTCCATAACCGCGCCTATGTTTCCGACCTCAAAATTAGTTCTGTGATCCTTTACCATTGTATAGGGATGGAATACATACGAGCGTATCTGGCTGCCCCACGCTATTTCCTTCTGTACGCCCTTAATATCCTCTATTTTTTCCTTCTGCTCGGCCTCCGCGATTTCAGCCAGCTTTGCCTTAAGCATCTTCATGCACATATCCTTATTTTGAAACTGGCTTCTCTCATTCTGGCACGATACCACAATACCTGTGGGAATATGCGTAATTCTTACCGCGGATGAGGTTTTATTGATATGCTGACCGCCCGCGCCCGAAGAACGGTAGGTATCAACCTTTAAGTCCTCGCTCCTGATATTTACCTCGATAGTATCGTCTATATCGGGCATTACCTCAACCGACGCAAATGAGGTATGTCTTCTTCCCGCGGCGTCAAAGGGCGATATGCGCACCAGACGGTGAACCCCCTTTTCGCACTTGGCATAGCCGTATGCGTTGAGTCCCTCGATAAGTATCGTTACGCTCTTCACGCCTGCCTCGTCGCCGTCGAGATAGTCGATGGTCTTAACTCCGTAGCCGCGCTTTTCGGCCCACATCTGATACATTCTCAAAAGCATTCCGCACCAGTCCTGTGCCTCTGTGCCGCCCGCGCCCGCATGGAGCGTAATAATGGCATCGTTCTTGTCATAGGGTCCCGAAAGCAATGTTTCAAGCTTAGTATCTTCGATATTCTTTTTGAGAGTATTAAACCCCTCCGCAACATCATCCAAAAAGCTCAAATCCTCTTCTTCATCGGCAAGCTCTATTGTCATGAGAAGATCCTCTCTTTCGGACTTTATCTTCTCAAAATGCTCTATCTTGCCCTTCACCTGCTTGAGCTGCTTTAAAACTCTCCGGCTTTTCTCCATATCCGAGTAGAAATCAGCGTCTGCGGTTTCCTTTTCGAGAGCCTGCGCTTCCTCCTTTGCGGCGTCAATATTGAGAGCCTTGCCAAGCTCGTCTATATCCTCCTGCATCGAATTAAGCGAAAGCCTGTACTGTTCATATTCTACCAAAATAAACACAACCAATCTGAAAATTTTAATTTTGATTCATCCCGCAGCAGTTTTTATACTTTTTACCGCTTCCGCAGGGACACGGGTCATTTCTGCCGATTTTAGGCGATGTTCTTCTGATGGGCTGATTGCTCTTAGTTCCGCTTCCGCCTGAAGCTACTGCCTTTTTGAGGTTCGGTCCTTTGGGCTGATTTGCCGGAGCCTCGCCTGCCTTCGCATTCTTAACCGCTTCGCCGTTTTGCACCTTCATTGCCGGAACGACATTCATCACATATCTTACGGTATCCTCTTGAATAAGGGATATCATCTCTTCAAACATATCAAATCCCACAATCTTATACTCGTCAACCGGATTGTGATTTCCGTAAGCCCGCAGCCTGATCTCCTGCCTGAGCTGATCCATGGCGTCCACATGGTCGATCCAGTGGCTGTCCACCGCCTTAAGCATAATGCGGCGTTCTATCTCGCGCATATTGGCTGTGCCGAATATCTCCTCCTGCTCCTTGTAGCGGTTTGCGGCAATCTCCATCAGCTCATCCTTAAGATCCGCCTGATTGAGAGTGTTGAGATCCCTTCCCTCATAGGAAAGCGTACCCTTCTTTACAAATATCCTTTCGAGATATTCCACCATTGCCCCGAGCTCCCAATAATCGGGGTATTCGGCATTTGCATATTTCTCTATCGTTCTGTCGATCAGCTTTTCGATCATCTTCTCGATAGATTCCTTGACGTCCTTACCGTCAAGAACGTCTTTGCGCTGCCTATATATGATATCTCTCTGCGTATTTACAACGTCATCATATTGCAAAACGTTCTTACGCATATCATAGTTTCTGCCCTCAATATTTTTCTGGGCATTTTCTATAACACCCGACAATATCTTTTGATCTATGACCTCGTCCTCTCCGATTTTCATCGTAGACATAAGCCGCTTTACCCTGTCGCCGCCGAAGAGACGGAGCAAATCGTCCTCAAAGGATACAAAGAATTTGGATTTGCCGGGGTCTCCCTGTCTGCCGCTTCTTCCCTGAAGCTGATTGTCAATACGCCTTGATTCATGGCGCTCGGTACCTATTACATAAAGACCTCCCGCCTTTATGACCTCCGCCTTCTCAGGCTCGATTTCCTTCTTGTATTTGTCGTAATACTCGGCATAGGTGCGCCTTGCATTGAGAATTTCCTCATCATCGGTTTCGGCATAGCCTGTCGCCTCAACTATAAGCTCCTCGGCAAAGCCCTCCTTTGCCATTTGATTTTTCGCCATATATTCGGCATTACCGCCAAGTATAATATCGGTGCCGCGTCCCGCCATATTCGTTGCTATGGTTACCGCGCCCTTTTTTCCCGCCTGAGCTATTATCTGAGCTTCGGCTTCATGATACTTTGCGTTAAGCACTCTGTGGGGAATACCCTCTCTCTTAAGCGCCTTTGACAGCTCCTCCGAACGGTCTATCGTAACAGTGCCTACCAAAACGGGGCGTCCGCTCTCATGGGCTTCCTTTATCTCCCGCACTATTGCACGGATTTTTGCGTCATGCGTCATATATACGGCGTCGTTTGCGTCCTCTCTTATTACGGGAGCATTTGTCGGAATGGCGACAACGTCAAGCTCGTATATACCCTTGAACTCTTCTTCCTCCGTAAGCGCGGTACCTGTCATACCCGAAAGCTTGTCATACATTCTGAAATAATTCTGTACTGTTATGCTTGCAACAGTCTTACTTTCATTTCTTACCCGCAAGCCCTCTTTCATTTCAATTGCCTGATGAAGACCGTTGGAATATCTTCTGCCCACAGCGATACGACCTGTAAAGCTGTCAACAATCAGAACCTCCCCGTCCTTTACAACATAGTCCTCGTCGAGCTTCATAACGCCGTGCGCCTTAAGCGCGATATTTATGTGGTGCGCAATAGTCATATTGTTCGGGTCGGCAAGGTTTTCAATATTGAAAAACTGCTCCGCCTTCTTTGTGCCTCTTTCGGTAAGAGTTGCCGTCTTTGCCTTTTCATCCACAATATAGTCGCAGTCAAGCCCGTAGCTTTCCTCCTTTGAATCAAAGGATTCAAACTTCTGCACCGTAAGCGTGCGCACAAACCTGTCCGCCGCCATATAGATTTGATCCGCCTCGGATTCCGGCACACTTATGATATGGGGCGTCCTCGCTTCATCTATAAGAATAGAGTCAACCTCATCGACAATCGCATAGTTATGCTCCCTCTGTACAACCTGCTCCTTGGATATTCTCAGATTGTCCCAAAGATAATCAAAGGCAAATTCGCTGTTTGTTCCGTATGTGATATCCGCCGCGTAGGATTTCTTTTTGTCCTCATGGGAACCCTGCGGTATGATAAGACCTACCGTCATTCCAAGATAGCGGTATACCTTTCCCATCCACTCGCTGTCACGCTTTGCAAGGTATTCGTTCGCGGTTACTATGTGTACGCCCTTCCCCGTAAGCGCATTCAGATACGCGGGAAGCGTTGCCGCCAGCGTTTTACCTTCGCCCGTCTTCATCTCGGCAATACGCCCCTGATGAAGGATAATTCCGCCTACTATCTGTACGGGGAAATGGCGCATTTCAAGCACTCTCCATGACGCTTCCCTTACCGTTGCGAATGCCTCGGGTAAAAGATCGTCAAGGGTTTCTCCCGCCGCAAGCCTCTTTTTAAATTCATCCGTCTTTCCGCGCAGCTCTTCCTCGGAAAGGTTTTTATATTCATCCTCAAGCGAAAGCACCTTTTCCTTGAGCGGCTGTATTTTCTTTACCTCCTTGGAGGAATAATCGCCAAATATTTTAGAAAAAAGCCCTGCCAAAATTATCACCAACTTTATATCTATTATATGAGCCCATAACTGCTCATTATAGATTATTTTAACACAACTATTTCCCTCTGTCAATTCTTTCAGCATTCAGCCGCGTAAATTTTCTCGGAATTTTCTCAGAGCTATTGACAATTGCGAACTTGCCGTTATACTAAAAATGAGGCGAATTGATATGAATAACGATAAACACTACTCTTATTTTTGCAACCGTGATTGCGAATATTTTCCGTGCCATGCGACAGACGCGCCCGACAATTTTAACTGTCTCTTCTGCTTTTGCCCGCTATATTTACTCGGCTCAACCTGCGGAGGCGATTTTTCATACCTTCCGAACGGCGTCAAGGACTGCAGCCGCTGCACCTTCCCCCATTTGAGAGAAAATTATGACCGAATCATGGACAGATACGCCGACATACTTGCCGCAATGCCGCACACAAAAAACGATAAACCGAACAATTAAGGGCAGCCTGCCGTGCAAGCTGCCCTTTTCATACGTTTTTTGTTAATTTACTGCTTTTCAAAGGTAAACACCTGAGCTTTTGCTTCGTTGCGGTATT
>CAZIBK010000002.1:0-40727 GCA_964537125.1 uncultured Oscillospiraceae bacterium | reverse complement strand
ACTAAGCAAGAATGAAGAAGAAGTTACCGCTTCTCACCTCGAGCTTAAAGCGAACGGGGTCAATAGGGTTTCCGGAAAAGTACCGGAGTTATTGTACAGTGCGGTGAAAAATGTTCTTTTTCATCGTATTTTTTGTTTTATTAAAGCTCGGGGGTGTTTTGTTATTAATAAGGATTTGTTGATAAACGAGGAAATTCGCGAAAAAGAGGTCAGAGTTATAGGCAGCGACGGCTCACAGCTGGGTATAATGCCGTCTAAGGACGCGCTTTCGGTGGCGGCGTCAAAAAATCTTGACCTTGTGCTCATTGCGCCTAAGGCAACTCCGCCTACATGTAAAATAATGGATTACGGCAAGTATCGGTTTGAAATGGCTAAGCGTGAGAAGGAAAACCGAAAGAATCAAAAGGTAGTGAGCATTAAAGAAGTTCGTTTGTCGCCTTCCATAGACACACACGATTTTGAAACAAAGCTTAAAAGCGCGGTAAAGTTCCTCCGGGACGGGGATAAGGTAAAGGTAACGGTTCGTTTCCGCGGCCGTGAAGTGCATCACAGCGCTTTGGGCGAAGAGCTTCTTGAACGGTTTGCCGAAGGCATTAAGGAAGTCGGCACGGTAGACAAGAAGCCGAAGCTTGAGGGCAGGAACATGGCCATGTTCGTAGTCCCCAAAAATTAAGGATGCGCCGAATAATTCGCGCGTAAGGCTTAAAACGCCATTAACCCTACGGGGATGGACAATATATTATGAAATTACGAGAGGAGAGGTATTATGCCTAAAATAAAGACACACAGAGCGGCGGCTAAGCGCTTCAGTCTTACAAAGAACGGCAAGGTAAAGAGAGCGAAAGCATTCAGAAGCCATATTCTCAACAAGAAGGACACAAAGAGAAAGAGAAGACTCAGAAAGGGCGGATATGCATCCGTTCCGAACGCAAAAGTTATAAAGAAGCTCATACCTTACAAATAATTGACAGGAGGATTATACAATGGCTCGAGTAAAAGGCGCTCTTAACACCAGAAAACATCATAAAAAAGTATTAAAGCTCGCTAAGGGCTACAGGGGCGGAAAGTCCAAGCTTTACAGGACAGCCAATCAGGCTGTTATGAAGTCGCTTTCCTATTCATATACAGGCAGAAAGCTCAAGAAGAGAGATTTCCGCAGACTTTGGATTACAAGAATCAGCGCGGCATGCAAGCTTAACGGAATCAACTATTCCAGATTTATGAACGGTCTTAAGAAGGCGGATATAGATATGAACAGAAAGATGCTCTCCGAGGTTGCCATAAGCGATCCGGCGGCATTCACAAAGCTTGTAGAGGCGGCAAAGGCTGCTCTGTAAGTTAAAAATTAAGAAACCTCGTTCATCAGAACGAGGTTTTGTAGTATGCCGGGAGAAAAGCTATGGATATTATAACGAGCAGAGATAACAAAATTATAAAGGAAGTCAAAAGCCTTTATACAAAGCAATGCCGTGACGAAAAGAAGCTTTTTATCGTCGAAGGGTACAGGAACGTAAAGGACGCTTTCGCCAAGGGCGCGGACGCCGCTTATGTCCTCGTAAGAGAGGACTGCGCGTATGATTTGAGCTTTATCGGCGAAAAAAGGCGCTATGTTCTTGCAAAAAAAATATTTGACTATGTGTCGGATACGGTGACGCCCCAGGGCGTTATGGCAGTGTGCGGGATAAAGGATTTATCCTTTAAGGATATTGCCCTTAAGGAAAATTCGCTGATATTGGTGTGCGAAAATATGCAGGATCCGGGGAATGCCGGAGCCGTGATAAGGACTGCCGACGCGGCCGGAGCGGCGGCGGTAATCATGACGAAGGGATCCGTTGATATATATAATCCCAAGGTTGTGCGCTCTGTCATGAGCAGCCTTTTTTCGGTAAAGGTTGTGAGGAACAAGTCCGTTGACGCGGTATTTGCATATCTTGAAGCAAACGGAATAAGGAGCGTGGCGGGCGCGCTGAGAAGCGACGCGGAGAATCTTTTTGACGCGGATCTCGGAGGAAGCTGCGCGATTTTTGTGGGGAACGAGGGCAGCGGGCTTTCCGATACGACAATCAGGCGGTGCAAGGCTGCGGTGAAAATACCGATTTTGGGCGGCGCCGAAAGCCTTAACGCGTCGGCAGCGGCGGCGATAATGATGTATGAGCATGTGCGCCGAAACCGTGATTTTTGATAAAAAAGCACCTTAAAAAGGAATGAAATTCAAATTTCATAAAAAATTCACTTTACAAAGCCGAAAATATAGTGTATAAACATACATTGAAAGACAGAAGGAGGGCGAGGCATGAAGGATACTGTAGCGTGGATGCTCCTATCGGAAAACGAACGGACGGCAAAAAAGCTTGAATCATTGAGAAAGAGCTTTGACAGGCAGAAGACCGGTGTTGACTTATCGGGGGCAAGGGCTGTTGAAATTATGAACGATATAGAGAAAGCCTGCGCCGCAGGAGCCGAGGTCATAACGTATATTGATGAAAGATATCCCGAGTGCCTGCGCATGATAGCGTCGCCTCCGCCGTACCTTTATGTAAAGGGGCATACCGATGTATTGAAATATCCGCTTAAGGCGACAATTGTCGGAAGCAGAGGCGCTACCGCCTACGGCTTGAACATAGCCGCAGCATTTGCGCATGAATTGTCCTCCAATAACATATGCGTTGTATCGGGAGGCGCAAAGGGGATTGATTCGGCGGCAATGAGAGGCGCCCTCCGCGGCTCCGCGCCGGTGATATGCGTTATGGGAACGGGAATAGACGTGGTTTATCCAAAGGAAAACAAAAAGCTGTTTGAAGAGGCGGCGGAAAGAGGCGCGGTGGTGACGCAGTATCCTCCCGGAACGCAGCCCCTGCCGCAGAATTTCCCAATGCGAAACAGGATAATGACGGCTCTCGGAGACAGTGTTGTCGTTGTGGAGGCGGCTGTCAGAAGCGGAGCGCTCATTTCGGCATCCTGCGCTCTTGAGCAGGGGAAGACATTGTTTGCGGTGCCGGGCAACATCGACAGTCCCACAAGCGCGGGAACAAATGAGCTTCTGAGAGACGGCGCCCTTTGGGCAATGTCGGGAAGCGATATTATATATGAAATGATGGACAGACTGCCCGATTCGTACCGCGATGCCGCCGATTACAGGATGAAAGAAAAAAGCCGTCCGGAGCCCTCCCGACAGGAAGAGCATAATGAGCTTTCGGGCATTGAGGCGGCTGTTGTAAACGCAATTAAAAGCGGAAACGGTTCATATGAGGAAATACTTGAATACTGCGCCTGCGACGCTCGGCGTCTTACATCGACGCTTACTCTTATGCAAATAAAAGGTATAGTGAAGACGGTTCGCGGAAATAAATATGAACTGAAATGAGAAAGGATTGAGGAAAATGACAAAATGCCTTGTTATAGTGGAGTCTCCCGCAAAGGCTAAAAGCATAAATAAATATCTCGGAAAAAACTACACCGTTATGGCGTCGATGGGACATGTGAGAGATTTGCCGAAAAGCACTCTCGGCGTTGATACGGAAAATAATTTTGAGCCTAAATATATAACGATACGCGGCAAGGGCGACCTTATAGCAAAGATGAAGAAGGCGGCAAAGAGCGCGGACAAGGTTCTCCTCGCTGCCGACCCCGACCGTGAGGGCGAGGCCATAAGCTGGCATTTGGCGCATCTTTTGGACATAGACGAAAATTCGGATTGCAGAATAACCTTTAATGAGGTTACGAAAAACGCGGTGCTTGCGTCGATAAAGGAGCCGAGGAGCATAAATATCGACCTTGTGAACGCGCAGCAGGCACGGCGCGTGCTCGACAGAATAGTGGGCTATAAGATAAGCCCTATTCTCTGGAAAAAGGTAAAGAAGGGTCTCAGCGCGGGCAGAGTGCAAAGCTCCGTCACAAAGATGATTGTTGACAGAGAGCGAGAGATTGAAAATTTCGTGCCGAAGGAATACTGGACAATAGAGGCGCATTTAACCGATGAAAACGGGAAAAATCCTTTTGCGGCAAAGTATTACGGCATCGGAGGCAAGAAAAAGGAGCTTAAGAGCGAAGCTGAGACGAAAAACATCCTCGACAGGATAAAGGGCGCGTCCTTCGTTGTGACAAATGCGGTGTACAGTGAAAAGAAGAAGCACCCAATGCCGCCATTTACCACAAGCACCCTTCAGCAGGAGGCGAGCCGAAAGATAGGCTTTACATCGGCGAGGACAATGAGTACGGCTCAGACCCTTTACGAGGGCGTCGGCGTGCCGGGAAGAGGGACGATGGGTCTTATAACATATATGAGAACGGATTCGCTGAGAATATCCGCAGAGGCGCTTGCGTCATCGAGGCAGTTCATAGGCGAAATGTACGGGAAGGAATATCTGCCGCAGAAGCCGAATTACTATAAAACAGGCAAGAGCGCTCAGGACGCTCATGAGGCGATACGTCCCACGGACTGCACCGTGACGCCGGAAATGATAAAGGCGAGCGTTACGGCGGATCAGTATAAGCTTTACAAGCTTGTCTGGGAGAGGTTTATTGCCAGCCAGATGACGAGCGCCGTTTATGACACCGTGTCTGCCGATATTGACGCAAATTCGGTGACCTTTAAGGCGTCAGGCAGCGCCTTAAGGTTCAAGGGCTACAGAGCGGTATATGTCGAAGGAAGCGACGAAGCGGAGGAGAAGGACTCGAAAAGGCTTATCCGCCTTAAAGAGGGGCAGAGGCTTTTGGCAGCGGAGGTTACGCCCGACCAGCACTTTACGGAGCCGCCCGCGCGCTTTACCGAGGCATCCCTCATAAAAGCCATGGAGGAAAACGGGATAGGCCGTCCGAGTACTTATACGCCTACAATTTCAACGATTATAAGCCGCGGATATGTTGTGCGCGAGAAAAAAATGATTAAGCCCACAGAGCTGGGAATAATCGTAAACGACATTATGCAGGAAAACTTTGAAGCTATAGTTGACGCCGAGTTCACGGCAGAGATGGAAAAGAAGCTTGACAGCGTAGAGAGCGGAAAAGAGGACTGGGTGGAGCTTCTGCGCGAATTTTACACACCCTTTGAAAAGACACTTGAAAAGGCGGAGCAGAATATCGACAAGGTAAAGATAGAGGACGAGGTGTCCGACGAAATATGCGAAAAATGCGGGAGGCACATGGTTGTAAAGCTCAGCAAGTACGGCAAGTTCTTGGCTTGTCCGGGCTTTCCGGAGTGCCGCAATACAAAGCCCATTATAAAGGATACCGGGGTGGCGTGTCCGAAGTGCGGCGCAAGAATAGTTGAGCGAAAGAGCAAGAAGGGCAAGAAGTATTTCTCCTGCGAGAAGGCGCCCGAATGTGATTTTATACTTTGGGACGAACCGATAAAGGCGGCATGTCCCGTATGCGGCTCGGTGATGGTGAAGAAATATTTCAAAAACGGAAGCAAAACCCTTTGCAGCAATCCCGAGTGTCCGACAAACGCAAAAAAGAGAGAGTGATACGATGGAGACGGAAGTCCTGAAGGTAATAGGAGGCGGACCGGCGGGCTGCGAGGCGGCATGGCAGGCGGCGCAGAGAGGAGTGAAGGTTGAGCTTTGGGAAATGAAGCCTAAGGCATTTTCGCCCGCTCACAGAAATCCCGACCTGTGCGAGCTTGTATGCTCAAATTCCCTTAAGGGAAATTCCATTGACAACGCATGCGGACTTCTGAAAGAGGAAATGCGCCGCATAGGTTCGGTTGTCATGGAGTGCGCCGACAAGACGGCTGTCCCTGCCGGAAGCGCACTTGCGGTTGACAGGGAAAGGTTTTCCCGTGCCGTGACGGAAAAAATAAAAGGACACGAAAATATCTCCGTAAGAGAGGGGATTGTAAGCAGCATTAACCCCGACGAATACACTGTAATAGCGACAGGTCCTCTTACGGAGGGAAGCATGGCCGAGGCAATAGCCTCGCTGACGGGCAAGGAGTATTTTTCGTTCTATGACGCGGCGGCTCCCGTTGTTGAAACTGAAAGCATAGATTTTGACAAGGTGTATAAAAAGGCGCGTTATGACAAGGGTACGGCGGATTACATCAACTGCCCCATGAACAAGGACGAATACCTTGCCTTTTACGAGGCGCTCATAAACGCCGAAAGCGCGCCGCTGCACGGGAATATTGACAAGGCGGAGGTTTTCGAGGGGTGTATGCCGGTGGAGATAATGGCAAAGCGCGGAGTTGACACCCTTCGCTACGGACCTTTAAAGCCGAAGGGGCTTACCGATCCGAGAACGGGAAAGGTACCCTATGCGGTTGTGCAGCTGAGACAGGACAATACGGAGGGCACAATGTATAACATTGTGGGGTTTCAGACAAATCTTCGCTTCGGAGAGCAAAAGAGGGTATTTTCCATGATACCGGGTCTTGAAAACGCCGTATTTCTGCGCCTTGGGGTAATGCACAGAAACAGCTATATCAATTCTCCCGAGCTTTTGCTGCCCACCTTTGCCATGAGAAAATACCCGAAAATATATTTTGCAGGGCAGATAACGGGAGTAGAGGGTTATGTCGAGTCCGCCGCATCCGGAATGATGGCGGGAATAAACGCGGCGAGAAAAATACTCGGAAAGGCAGAGGCTGTTCTTCCCGCTTCGACCGTTACGGGAGCGCTTTCGTCATATGTGACAAAGGGCGCGGTAAAGGGTTCATTCCAGCCTATGAATGCCAATTTCGGGATTATAGAGCACCATGCGGGCAAAATAAAGGGAAAAAAGGAAAGATATCTCGCCATAGCCCAAGAAGCGCTTGACAGCCTTTCGGAGAATATGGACGCGATTTCCTAACCTTCGGGAGGCTTTTTTTCGGTGGTGACAAGGATTATGTCGTCACCGATTTTTGATATCCGGGACCAGGCTATCTCAATATCCTCCTTTGGGGCGATAAGACCGAAAAAGCGGCGCTTGCCCGGAATAATGACGGAATTGACGACGCCCTTTTCAAGGTCTATGTCAACATCGGTTATAAATCCGAGGCGGCTTCCGGTGTATGTGTCGATGACCTCTTTGTGCCTGAAGTCCGAGGCACGGCTGCGGAGATTCTTCATAATATCGGGGCTCTCCTTTTGACGCTTAAAAAAAATGCTGTACATTTTGCCGTTGTTGTTATATAATTATATATATGCGCAGATTTGGGAAATCTGCATAGCTGTTTTAGGCGAAAGGGCTTTTAACATGAAGAAAAAAAGAGATGTTATAAACTTAATTATAAAGAACCGTTATGTACTTTACAGCGCATTTGTGGCGCTGTGCGGAGCGGGGCTGTGCTTTTCGGATATGTTTATAGGCTTGGCGCTGATAATTATATCTGCGGGGATGATTGTGTACAGCGTTGTCGAGAGAATTGCCGTCAAACATTCAAGCGAAGAGTTTTACAGTAAAATGACCGCGGAGGCAGGCAAGGAAGATTTTGACATAACCAGGGGAATTACGCTTCCGATGGTATCTGTCGGTACGGACGGAAAGATAAACTGGTGGAACGACGCGTTTTCAAAAATATGCCCGGGCGTGGTAATGCACGACGGTATAACCGAGCTTATACCCGACATTACCGTTGAAATGCTGAGCCGCTGCGACGAGGGAGAGGAAAAAATCCTCTTTAACGAGCGCAGGTACGCTCTTACGAGCGTTCCCTTCAAGGCGGAAAGCGCGGCAGACAGCGCGTTTGTCATAACGCTTCGTGATGTGACGGATTACGAAAGGGCGAAGGAGGCGGCGGAAAATTCCCGCACGGTAATTGCCCATATTCTGATAGATAATTACGACGAAACCCTCGGCGACGCGGACAGCGATATTTCATATCAGGCGGAAAAGGAGATAGACGCTCTTATTTTTGACTGGGCGCATCTTTTGGGCGGCAGCGCAAGGCATCTCGACAAGGATAGATATATATGTATTTTCAACGCGAAGATGCTTGAAGCCATTAAGGAAATGAAATTCGACATTCTTGACAGAGTCAAGGCTGTGCCGTCGCAAATGCCGGTACAGCCGACGCTGAGCATAGGCGTTGGCATAGACGGGAGCGATATAAACGAGATAGACGCGTTCGCGAAGGCGGCTCTTGATATGGCTCTCGGACGCGGCGGAGATCAGGCGGTAATAAAGGACGGGCAGAGCTTCAGCTACTACGGCGGCAAGAACCGCGAGACGGAAAAGCGCACGAAGGTGAAGGCGAGGGTAAAGGCGCAGGCTCTTGTGAGGCTTATAGAGCAGAGCGAAAATGTCCTTATAATGGGACACAGCTACGCCGACGCCGACGCTATGGGAGCATGTGCGGCGCTTGCCTGCGCGGCTATGGCGAAGGGCAGAACCGCAAAGGTGATAATGGAGTCCTACGACACTACGGTTCGAGCCATAATGAGGGATTTTGAATATAATCAGACACACCGCGGGCTTTTTGTGAGCAGAGCGCAGGCGCGTGAATATATGAACGATAAAACGCTTGTAATCGTCTGCGACACACACCGCCCCTCGCTTGTGGCAGCTCCGGAGATACTGGACGAGGCGAAAACGCTTGTTCTTATAGACCACCACAGAAGGAGCGAGGATTTTATATTAAACACAGACCTTTTGTATCACGAGCCTTTCGCGTCGTCAAGCTGCGAAATGGTATCCGAGATGCTTCAGTATATGGGAAGAAGCGGTATTGATTCGGAGATAGCTGAGGCGATGTATGCGGGCATGGTTGTGGATACGAATAATTTTGTGTTCAAAACGGGCGTGAGAACCTTTGAAGCGGCGGCGTATCTTAAGAGGCTGGGAGCCGACCCGATGAGGGTCAAGCGCTTTTTCCGCGAAAGCATGACAAGCTACACCGAACGGGCGCAGATTGTGTCGGACGCGGTAATGTACAAAGGAAGCATTGCGATAAGCAAGGTGTATTCAAACTCCGTGCTGCAGGAGACCGTTGCAAAGGCGGCAAACGACCTTTTGGAGATCGAGGGGGTTTCGGCGTCCTTTGTTGTGGCAAAGCTCCAAGGCGCGGTGACGAGTATAAGCGGACGCTCTTTGGGCGATGTGAATATACAGATGATAATGGAAAAGCTGGGCGGCGGCGGACATATGCTTCAGGGCGCGGCGCAGCTTGAGAGCGTATATGTTGACGAGGCCGAGACAAGGCTTAAGGCCGCGATAGACGAATATTTGGAAAACAGATGATTACGGATGACTATATATGAAAGGAACTGATAACATGAAGGTAGTACTTTTGGCTGATGTAAAGGGTCACGGCAAGAAGGGAGATCTCGTAGAGGCGTCGGACGGATACGCGAGAAATTATCTTCTCCCCCGCGGACTGGCAAAAGAGGCGACAAAGGGCGTGCTTAACGAGGTAAAGGGTAAAAGCGACGCCGCCGCTTATCACAAGGAACAGGAAAAGAAGGCTGCGGCGGAAGCGGCTGAAAAGCTCAACGGCGCAAGGGTTACGATAAAGTCAAAGGCGGGAGAGAACGGAAAGCTCTTCGGTAAAATTACAAATCAGAACGTTGCCGATGCGATAAAGTATCAGCTGCACATTGTAATAGACAAGAGAAAGATAACGCTTCCCGACGGGATAAAGACTATCGGCTCTCACAGCGTGGAGATAAAGATATATCCCGAAATAAGCGCAAAGATAACGGTGGAGACAATTGCGGAATAAATTGTTTGAGTTTGCTTTCAGGGGGTGAGGAACGTGGCGGAGCTTCCGATAGGAAAAACCATGCCCTACAATATAGAGGCGGAGCAGGCTGTTTTGGGCAGCATGGTATTTGATGAATCGGCGCTGACAAAGTGCATGGAACGCCTCAGCGCGGACGATTTTTACACAACGGCGCACAAGCGCATATTTTCGGCGATGGAGTCGCTTTTCAGCCGCGGACTTCCGGTAGATATAGTTACACTGTCGGACGCCCTCGGAGGCGATATTGAAAGCGTAGGCGGAATAGGCTATATTTCAAACATAGTTCAAAATGTGCTTTCAACGGAAAATTTGTCCCACTATATAACAATAGTTGAGGAAAAGAGCATTCTTCGCCGCCTTGTGGACGCGGCGGGAGAAATAATCGACACCGCAACACGGGACGAGGACGAGGTAAGCTCAATACTCGACAAAAGCGAGCAGCTTATATTTAACATCCTCGACAAGCGCGGCTCAAAGGGATTTTACCACATCAGCGAGGTGGTAAAAAGCTCGATGGCTCTCCTTGAAGAGCTGAAAAAGAGGGGCTCTTCCGTAACGGGCGTGCCGACGGGCTTTACCGCCCTCGATACACTGACCGCAGGTCTTCAGAAGAGTACGCTTGTGATAGTGGCTGCCCGTCCCGGCGTAGGCAAGACGAGCTTTGCGCTTAACATTGCCGAAAACGCGGCGATTAAGCACAAGATTCCCGTGGCAATATTCAGCCTTGAAATGAGCAAGGAGGAGCTTGTGAACAGGGTGCTTTCAAGCGAGGCGCTCATTCCGTCCGAAAAAATGAGAATAGGCGATTTGAACGCCGCCGAAATGACTAAGCTTGCCCATTCGCTGCCGGGGATTATAAACGCCCCGATTTATATTGACGATACGCCCGGTATATCCGTTTCAGAAATAAGGGCAAAATGCCGCAGAATGAAGCTTGAAAAAAACATAGGGCTTGTAATTATCGACTACCTACAGCTGATGGAGAGCCGCTCAAAGTCGGACAACCGCGCCCAGGAGATTGCGGAGATATCGCGTTCGCTTAAGATAATGTCAAAGGAGCTTGAAATACCCGTTATAACTCTGTCGCAGCTCAACCGTATGAGCGAGGGCAGGAAGGACAAGCGGCCTCAGATATTCGACCTTCGTGAAAGCGGAGCCATAGAGCAGGACGCGGATATGGTGCTTCTTTTATATAATCCGGACATGGCGTCCGAGGAGGATGACGCGCAAAAGAGCAACGTTATAGAGTGTATAGTTGCGAAGCACCGCGGCGGCGAATGCAGGACGATAAATCTTGCATGGCGCGGCGAATATACAAAGTTTATGAATCTTGATAACAGAAATTAGGTGAAAATCCGCAGCGATGAAGCGCAAGGTTCTTGAAACAATAAAAAAGCATCATATGCTTGAAAAAGGGGACAGAGTGTTGGTCGCCCTCTCCGGCGGAGCTGACTCGGCAGCGCTTCTGCTTGTGCTGAAGGAGCTTGAGGAGGAGCTTGGGATAACGGTCTTTGCGGCAAACCTCAATCATAACATACGGGGAGAAGAAAGCGACGGAGACAGCCTCTTTGTAAAAGAGCTGTGCGGGCGGCTTGGGGTAAGGCTGTTTTATAAATCCGTAGATATTCCGTCGATGGCAAAGCGTGACTGCATAGGCGAGGAGGAGTGCGGCAGGCGCGAGAGATACCGCTTTTTTGACGAAGCGGCAAAGGAGCTGGGCGGAGCAAAAACAGCGACGGGCCACCATATGGGAGACAATGCGGAAACGGCGCTGTTTCATCTTTTTCGAGGATGCGCCGGGCGCGGACTCAGCGGTATTCCGTATGTGCGCGGCAATATTATAAGACCGCTCTTAGATATGGATAAGAGCGAAATAGAGGCTTATCTTAGGGAAAAAGGCGAGACGTGGAGAGTGGATTCCACCAACTTTTCCGACGAATATACCCGCAACAGAATAAGAAACGTAATTCTGCCCGAAATAAAAAAGCTTTTCCCCGACGCCGAAAGAAAAATAGTATCTGCCTCACAGTGCGCGGCATTGGACGAGGAATATTTTATCTCGGAGGCGGAAGGATCGGGCGCGTTTGAAAACGGCGGCATAAACGCGGAAAAATTCGCCCTTCTCCATGAGAGCGTAAGGCGGCGCGCGGCGCTTATCGCCTTAAGGGAGTGGAATGTAAAGGACGCGAGCTTTGAAAAAATAAGAGCCGTATGCGATATAGCCCTCGGCGCCACGGGGAGAAGCAGAGACGTGGGAAGCGGGGTGCGTATTATAAACGACTACGGTTTTGTGCATCCCTGCAATTTAAATAAATCAGGCTTTGAACGCACGGTCAAAACGGGCGAAAATGCTGTTTTTGAGGTTTTTGGCGGATATGTGGAAATTAAAACTGTTGACAAATGCGAAAAAATGCGCAATAATAAAAGAATAGCGATATTTGATGCCGATAAGGCAGGCGATATAGAGCTCAGAACCCGCCGCGACGGCGACAGAATAGCACCCGTAGGTATGAACGGAACAAAAAAGCTTAAGCAGCTTTTTATAGATATGAAAATACCTCGTGAAAAGCGCGACTCGATAATTCTCGCCGCAAAGGGCAGCGATATACTTTTTGTGCCGGGGATCAGAGCGTCGGGGCTGTATGAGCCCGACGGCGGAACGCAAAGGTTTCTGATAATAAAATATATAAAGCGCGAGGAGGTATGATACCGTGAACGATAATATAAATGATGTCATCGAGAAGGTATTGATAAGCGAAGAAGAGATAAAGAAACGCATAGAAGAGCTTGCCGACATGATAGGCAGCGACTATGAAGGCAAGGAACTCTGTGTTTTAAGCGTGCTTTCGGGCAGCTTTATATTTGCTGCAGATATGGTGCGAGCGCTTAAAATACCGATTCAGGTGAGCTTTATATTTGCGTCAAGCTACGGCGAGGGTACCGCGTCAAAGGGAAAGGTTGACATAATTAAGGGAAAGGGCTTTGACCCTAACGGCAAGGATATACTTATTATAGAGGATATAGTTGACACGGGGAGAACGCTCTCGGCAATAAAAAAGCTTCTCGCGGAAGAGGGTGCGAACAGCGTTGAGATATGCACCTTCCTCGACAAGCCCGAAAGAAGGGTTGTTGAGCTTGAGGCAAAGTATGTCGGATTTGAGATTCCCAATCAGTTTGTTGTAGGCTACGGCTTAGACTACGAGTATAAATACCGTCAGTTCCCGTTTGTAGGTCTTTTGAAACCTGAAATGTACCAGAAGTGAGGAGGCAGTCGCTTGAAAAAGGGTCTGAAAAACATAGGATTTTACGTTGCGTTATTGATAGTGATACTGCTGATAGTCAGCATGTTTACACAGCGCCCTCAGGTGGAGGAGGTTGTATTCTCCGACCTTGTCAGCGCAATCAAAAACGGAGAGGTTGCACAGATAGAGCTGAGCGAGACTCAGGCAGAGGTTGTATATAACGACGGAAGAACAGCCGTTGTGGATATCCCCGGGCGTTCGCTGTTTTATATGGTGGTAGGCGACGCGTTGAACGAGCAGGTTGAAAACGGTACGCTTATTATATCCACGCCTAAGCCGGAGTCTGCTTCGTGGTGGCTTTCAATGATACCGAGTCTGATTATGGTGGTGCTGCTCATAGCCTTTTGGGTGTTCTTCTTCCGTCAGTCTCAGGGCGGAGGCAAAGGAATGAGCGGCTTTGGCAAGAGCAAGGCAAAGTCGCCCGACGAACACGGCAAAAAAGTGACATTCGACGATGTGGCGGGCGTTGACGAGGAGAAAAAGGAGCTTTCGGAAATAGTGGATTTCCTCAGAAATCCCAAGCGGTTTACGGAGCTCGGCGCGAGAATACCCAAAGGGGTGCTTCTCGTAGGACCTCCCGGAACAGGTAAAACTCTTCTCGCAAAGGCGATTGCGGGCGAGGCAAACGTGCCGTTCTTCTCAATGTCGGGTTCGGATTTTGTCGAGATGTTTGTGGGAGTCGGCGCATCGAGAGTAAGAGACCTTTTTGAGCAGGCGAGAAAGAACCTTCCCGCGATAATATTTATCGATGAGATAGACGCGGTGGGCCGCCAAAGAGGCGCAGGTCTCGGAGGCGGACATGATGAACGCGAGCAGACGTTAAACCAGCTCCTTGTGGAGATGGACGGCTTCGGAACAAATTCGGGCATAATTATAATTGCGGCGACAAACCGCCCCGATATACTTGACCCGGCGCTTCTGCGTCCGGGAAGATTTGACCGTCAGGTGGTTGTAAATTATCCCGATTCAAAGGGCAGAGAAGCAATTTTGGCTATACATGCCAAGAATAAGCCGTTGGACGAAACCGTTAAGCTTGCGGATATCGCAAAGTCCACCTACGGCTTTACGGGAGCGGATCTTGAAAACCTGCTCAACGAAGCCGCAATACTTGCGGCGCGCGCGGGAAAGAAATCCATAGGCTCCGCAGAAATCGATGAGGCGATTCTGAAGGTTGTAATGGGCCCCGAAAAGAAGAATAAAGTAAACAAGGAAAAGGATAAAAAGCAGACCGCATATCACGAGGCGGGTCACGCTGTTGCGGCAAAGCTTCTTCCGACGCAGGATCCCGTGCATCAGGTATCTATAATCCCCAGAGGCAGAGCCGGCGGATTTACGCTCAGTCTGCCCGATACGGATAAGGCGTATATTTCAAAGCAGGAAATGCTTGAGGATATCGTTATGATGATGGCGGGCCGCATTGCGGAAAAGATAATATTTAACGAAATAAACACCGGAGCGTCGAGCGATATCGAACGCGCGACGGACGTGGCGCGCAAGATGGTTATGCAGTACGGCATGAGCGATAAGCTCGGCTCCATGACGTTTACGTCCGGAGACCATGAGGTATTCTTGGGCAGAGACTTCTCTCAGGGAATGAATTACAGCCAGAAAACGGCTGCCGAGATAGACGACGAGGTCAAGAAGATAATAGACGAGTGCTATGCGCAGTGCGAAAAGCTGCTCAGAGACAATATCGACAAGCTTCACGCTGTTGCGGGGGCTCTCTATGAAAGAGAAAAGCTTGACGCGGATGAATTTGAGGCGGCGTTCAACGGTACTCTCGGAAATGATGAGGAGGTCGAGGGAGAATGAAAAGCATGACGGGGTACGGTGCGGCGGAAGATGTTTATCGCGGCAAGCGCGTAAGCGCGGAGATAAAGTCGGTAAACAGCCGTTACAGCGATGTATCCGTTAAGGTTCCGCGCCTTTACTCCTTCCTCGAGGAGCCGCTTAAGAAAGCTGTCGGAAAATTTGCGTCAAGAGGAAAGATTGATGTTTTCTTGAATATTGACAGCGCCCTTGACGAGACAAAGGGCGTTGAGGTAAATACCCTCCTTGCGAAGGCGTACCTTGACGCAATAAGAAAGATATCGGAGGAAACGGGAACGGGCGGCGATGTAAACGCTTTTATGCTGTCAAGGCTTCCCGATGTGATTACCCTCACTGCCGCCGAGGATGACGCGGAGGAAATTACGGATGTCGCGCTCTCGGTGCTTGACAGGGCGGGAGCAGACTATGCCGCCATGCGCGAAAGAGAGGGCGCTTCACTGCGCCTTGACTTGGAGGAGCATCTTTGCGAGACAGAGAAAATTGTGAATATTATCGAAGAGCATACGCCTGAAATCGTCACCGCTTACAGAGCGAGGATAGAGAGCCGCATGAAGGAGATAATGGGAAGCGTGCCTTACGATGAGTCAAGGCTTCTCACAGAAGCGGCGCTCTTTTCAGACAAGGTAAATGTCAATGAAGAGATAACCCGCCTTAAGAGCCATATAGCGCAGATGAGAGTGATGTTTGAGGCAAATGAGCCCGTAGGGCGCAAGATGGATTTCCTCATACAGGAAATGAACCGTGAAATAAACACAATAGGTTCAAAGTGCAACGATTTATCCGTAACTCGAAACGTAATTGACGTAAAGGCTGAGCTTGAGAAGCTGCGCGAGCAGGTGCAAAATATCGAATAAGCGGTGAGCTGAAGCGAAAGGAGCTTTTGCGCCGACCTTCGGGGAGATTTAATTACTGCTTGTGCCGATGCAGGGCGGCGGAATGGGTGATTGTTATGAAGCTTATTAACATAGGTTTTGGAAATATGGTGTCGGATCTGAGGATAGTCAGCGTTGTGGGGCCTGAATCGGCGCCCGTAAAAAGACTTGTTCACGATGCGCAGGACAAGGGTATGCTGATAGACGCCACATACGGCAGAAAAACCCGCAGCGTTATCATTGCCGATTCGGGGCATGTGATACTTTCGGCTCTTGTACCCGAAACGGTGTGCGAGAGAAACGAAAGCGAGGAAAAGAAGCCTGCCGATGAAGAAAGGATGGATCGCGAATGAGGAGAAGACGCGGAACGCTGCTTGTCATTTCCGGACCCTCGGGCTGCGGCAAGGGAACGGTACTGAAGGAGTATACGGATAAAAACAGCAATGTGTACGTTTCCGTTTCGGCAACTACCCGCGACCCGAGAGAAGGCGAACGCTACGGCGTGAATTATTACTACCTGACGAGGGAAGAATTTGAGAAAAAGATAAAGGAGCGCGGCTTTCTCGAATACGCGGACTTCTGCGGTAATTATTACGGTACTCCCAGAGAGCCGGTGGAGGAGCATCTTGCTTCGGGCAATGACGTTATACTTGAAATAGACGTTCAGGGCGCGCTGCAGGTGCGCAGAAACTTTCCCGAGGCGGTTTTGGTGTTCATCATGCCCCCGTCCTTTGAAGAGCTCAGGCAAAGGCTTATAGGCCGCGGAACGGAGAGTATGGAAATAATAAAGAAAAGGCTATCCGCCGCAACGAGTGAATTTGAGCAGGCGGGAGAATATGATTACGTTGTTGTGAATGACGAGGTTCAAAGAGCGGCTGCCGAAATAAAGGCGATTATTGACGCCGAGAAGTGCAGAGCCGTAAATAATAAAGAATTTATTAAAGGAGTGTTGGACAGTGTTATATCCTGAAATATCCAAGCTTATGGAGGGTATGCCCTCGCGTTATTCGCTGGTTATAGTTACGGCAAAGAGAGCAAGGCAGCTTGCGGATTCCGGAAGCAGCCTTACCGACAAGCACGTTTCCGAAGCGATAGCCGAGATAGCCGAAGGTCGGGTAAGAATAAAGAGAAGTTTCGAGAGCTGATCGCCGCTTCCTTAAAATTTGCGGGATTTGGTTGTCAAAAGGAGTGAGTTCCCATGCTGAAGGGGAAAAATATAGTGTTGGGCGTCACGGGAGGAATTGCGGCGTATAAGGCGGCGGATATTGCCGGCCGCCTTATAAAGCAGCATGCGCTCGTTACAGTTATAATGACTGAAAACGCATGTAAATTTGTTGCGCCCGAAACCTTTAGGGCAATAGTCAACAATCGTGTGTATACCGATGTTTTTGATGAAAGAGACAGGGGAGTTGCCCATATTGAGCTCGCACAGAAAGCCGATGCGCTTCTCATTGCGCCCGCCACCGCCGATTTTATCGCCAAGGCGGCATACGGCATAGCCGATGATATGCTTTCTACAACTCTGCTTGCGGCGAGCAATAAAAAAATAATAATATCCCCCGCTATGAACTGCCATATGTACGAAAACCCTATCGTGCAGGAAAATCTGCAGAAGCTCATCGGCAGGGGTTTTGTTGTAATTGAGCCTGACAGCGGACATCTTGCCTGCGGAGAGGACGGCATAGGCAAGCTTCCGCAGCCCGAGGTAATCGTTGAGCGCGTTGTTGAGGAAATTGCTTTTGAGAAAAACCTTCTCGGCAAAAGGGTGCTTGTAACGGCAGGCGCGACAAGGGAGGCTGTCGACCCTGTGCGCTATCTGACAAACCGTTCAACGGGGAAGATGGGCTATGCCCTTGCGCGGATTGCACGGGCAAAGGGCGCGGACGTAACTCTTGTTTCGGGGCAGACAAGCCTCAGAAAGCCTGAGGGCGCGGAGGTTATAGACGTTGTCAGCGCAAAGGATATGTATGACGCGGTTTTAAGCCGCTTTGACGAAAGCGACATTGTGATAAAGGCGGCTGCCGTGGCGGATTTCAGACCGGTAAAGGAGCAGGAGGGCAAGATAAAGAAGGACGGCGCGGCGCTTGAAATAAAGCTTGAAAAAACGGACGATATTTTAGCCGAGCTTGGGAAAAGAAAGACGCACCAGATTCTTGTGGGATTCTGCATGGAAACCGAAAACCTCCTCGAAAGCGCGAGAAAAAAGCTTGCTGCCAAAAACCTTGACATGATATGCGCAAACAGCCTTACGGAAGAGGGCGCGGGCTTCGGAACGGATACGAACATAATAACACTTATCGAAAAAGGCGGAGAGGAAACGCTCCTTCCGATTGATACAAAGGAAGCTCTTGCGGCGAAAATTTTGGATAAGTGTGCGGATTTGGATAAGAAAGGAAAAAATATATGAAAAGATTTATTGCGGTTTTAGCGGCAGCAATGCTTATATCGGGCGCTGTTACGGCGTCGGCTGCCGATATTTCCATATCGATAAACGGAGAAGCTTTTATTCCGAAAAACGCTCTCGGGCAGGAGGTTGAGCCCTTTATAGACAACGGCTCCGCGTTTTTGCCTGTGAGAGCGATTTCAGAGGCTGTGGAAAAGGAGGTTTCCTATGACGCGGAAAATAACGCCGTGTACATAGGCGCTGCACCCTCAAAGGAAGCTATAGGCGAAACACCCTCTCTTAAGGTGGGCGACAGAATTTTTTATGAAAGCGACACCTCAAAGGGCTTTGATACGGATACTTATGTGCAGATAGACAGATATATCCGTCTTGCGGAGAGCCTTTTTTCCGAGGAGGATATAGCTCTTGCGGCGGAGGAGGTAAGGGCGGATACCGAGGACTGGATGCAAAACGGCGTGAGCGAAGGCGTAATTTTAGCGTCATATCCTTTGGGTACGCTTGACAGAATGTATTATCTGGAAGCGTGCATGATGCTTCTGGAAGGATATAACGTGGGAGAGCCTGACGAAAGCTACTATGAAGATTATGTTACAGTAAAGCATATTTTAGTTGAGACCGAGGATGAGGCAAACGAGGTGTTGGCAAAGATTGCGGAGGGCAGGAGCTTTGACGAGCTTATAGTTGAGTACAACACCGACCCCGGGCAGACGAAGGATTCGAGCTATACATTTACCTACGGAGAAATGGCGGAGGAATTTGAAAAGTCTGCCTTTGCGTTGGAGGAAGGGGCTTATACAACGGAGCCGGTTAAGTCGCAGTTCGGGTATCATATAATAGAAAGGCTTCCTCTTGATAGGGAGGGAGTGTCAATGGACGCATTTGCCGCCGCAAGGATCGGAGAAATGCTTCCCGAGGAAAGAGCGGTGACAAAGGTTACCCCAAGCGGCGAATATTACGGCGAGATAGACGGCGTGAAGATATCGAATGATGTGCTGATGCTTATATCCGGAGACGAAAACCGCAATAGGGAGGCGTTTAATTATCTTGTGAGCTGGCAGACCATGTACAACGCGTGTGTCCAAAACGGGCTTATAAGCGAGTTGGAGCTTGCCGCGGCAGAGGAAAATGTTCTTCCGTATGAAGAATTTATTCAGACCGCGGACGGTGATATCTCCGAAAGCGATTATGAGATTATCAGGAAAATACTTGTTATTTATTCCGCAGTCGGAAACGCGGATATAGATGACGCTGAATTGGAAAAAGCTTTTAACGAGAGCTTGGAAAAGCTCGATTATAGAATTTACCGTGATATAAGAGTATTCGTTGACGGGAACGTTATAGTTCCGACAGATGCGAACGGCGCTTATGTTTCGCCGAAAAATGTTGACGGAACCGTATATGTTCCGGTAAGAGCCATCGTTGAGGCGCTTGGCATGAGCGCGGACTGGGACAACGATGCAAGAGAGGTTGTAATAACAAAGTAAGAAGGGTGAAGGATGTTTGCTGAGGTTTATATAAATACTTCGGTTTTAAGCCTCGACAGGCCGTTTCATTACAATATACCGAAGAAGCTCACGGGCGACGCTGTCGCGGGCGTAAGGGTAAAGGTGCCGTTCGGCGCGGCAAACAGGCTTACGGAGGGGATTATAACAAATCTCACAGAGACGAGCGACTTCGATGAGCTGAAGGATATAAAAAGCGTCACAGACGCGATGCCGTCCTTGACAAAGCGCGACATTGAGCTTGCCTTCAGGATGAGTCATGATTACTTTTGCACCTTTTACGATGCGGCGCGCCTTCTTCTTCCCGCAGGCAGCGAGCAGAAAAATGAGGAATGGGTTTCGCTGACGGAGAAGCTTTCCGACGAGGAAGCAAAGGCGGCGGTTGCCAGAAGCGCGTTGCAGGAAAAGCTTTGGCTCATGCTGAAAAACAGCGGAGGAATGCTTGAAATGAGCGCTCTGCGCGCCGAAATGGGGGCAAATGCCAGAAAAATCGTGAACGCTTTGAAAAAAAAAGGCATAGTCGAAGTGACGCAGAAGGCATTAAGGCGGGTGTCCGAAAAGATAGTTCGGGTTTGCTTCTACGCCTCGGAGGAGGAGCCTCATGTGATGGCTGACTCCATCAGAAGGCGAAGCCCGGCTCAGGCAAGGATTGTGGAATTTCTCTCGGACGGCGGAAAGTACACGGTTCCCGACATACTGTCCGCCTGCAAATGCTCCCGCAACAGCCTGGAAGCCTTAAATATTCAGGGCGCGGTGGCGTTTGAAGACGTGAGAGTATTCAGAAGAGCGAAGGAAGCTCCGAAGGAAAGGTCAAAGCCCTTCACGCCGACAGAGGAACAAAAAAATGCGATAGACACCGTTATTTCCGCCGAAAAGGGAACGTTTCTTATACACGGCGTTACGGGAAGCGGAAAGACGGAGGTTTACTTACAGATAGTTGACCATGTGATAAAGAAGGGGAAGCAGGCGATAATCCTTGTGCCTGAAATATCCCTGACGCCGCAGATAACGGATCGGTTTTACAGCCGCTTCGGCGACAGCGTGGCAGTCATGCACAGCGCTCTTTCCCTCGGAGAGCGGTTTGACGAATATAAAAGGATAAAAAGCGGCGAGGCAAAGGTTGTGGTAGGGGCGAGAAGCGCGGTATTTGCGCCCTGCGGCGACATAGGAGTTATAATTATTGACGAGGAGCATGAGTATTCCTATAAGTCCGAAACGGTGCCGAAGTACCGCGCGGCAGATATTGCCGCAATGCGGTGCGAGGCGTTTTCCTGCCCGTTGGTGCTTGCCTCGGCAACGCCGAGCGTGGAGAGCTACTATAAGGCTGAAAAGGGAGAATATACACTTATAGAGCTGAAGGAGAGGTATAACAAAAATCCTCTGCCGCGCGTTGAAATAGCGGATATGAGAAAGGAGCTTGAGAACGGCAACAGAACCGTATTGAGCCGCAGTCTGGCGCGGAGTATGTACCGCAATATGAAAAACGGAGAGCAGACGATACTTTTTCTCAACAGGCGCGGCTTTTCAACCTTTGTGTCGTGCCGCTCCTGCGGATTTGTGTATATGTGTCCCAACTGCAGCATATCGCTGACGTATCATTCGTCAAACGATACATTGAATTGCCATATCTGCGGTCATCGGCAGAAGCGCGACAGGCTTTGTCCCTCCTGCGGAAGCGATAAGATAAGAGATTTCGGCACGGGAACACAGAAGGCAGAGCGGCAGATACAGGAGATTTTTCCCGACGCAAAGATAGTTCGGATGGATCTTGACACGACGGGCGGCAAAAACGGACACGAAAAGATACTGAGCGAATTTGAAAACAACGATTCCGACATCCTTTTGGGAACGCAGATGGTGTCAAAGGGGTTAGACTTTCCGCGCGTGACCCTTGTGGGCGCGTTGGCGGCGGATTCGTCGCTGTATTCGGACGATTTCAGAGCACAGGAAAGAACCTTCGCGCTGATAACACAGGTGTGCGGACGCGCAGGGCGCGGCGACAAGGAGGGCAGAGCCGTTATACAGACCTATTCGCCTGAAAACAGAGTTCTTCGCCTTGCGGCGGCGCAGGATTACAATACGTTTTACAAGGAAGAAATTGAGTTTCGGAGGGTATTTGCCTATCCTCCCTTTGAGCATATAGTAAATATAATTATATCCTCGGAAAATGAGGACGCGGCGGAAAAAAGCGCGTATGTGTGCGAGTCGTATCTTAAAGCGTCGCCGCCATGCAGAAGGGGAGACGTCAGGCTGTACGGACCCTGCGATGCTCCCATAAAGAGGATACAGAACCGTTATCGGAAAAGGATATGGTTTAAGTGCGGCGACGTAAGCGAATTTTTTGATATATTCCGCAGCCTCCTTGAAAAAAAGCGAAGCGCGGGAGTGACGGTATCAATCGATGTTGACCCTTACGGTATGAATTAGAAAGGAAGAATTTTACAATGGCATTAAGAGAGATAAGGAAAGAAGGAGACCCGTGTCTTACAAAGGTTTGCAGACGTGTGGACAAGTTTGACGAAAGGCTCGGAATACTTATAGAGGATATGAAGGATACCCTTGCAAAGGCAAACGGCTTAGGGCTTGCGGCTCCGCAGGTCGGAATATTGAGAAGGGTAATCGTAATGGATCTCGGTGAAGAGGGCGGCATGAAGGAATTTGTAAATCCCGAAATAATAAGCACGGAGGGGTCGTATATTGATGTTGAAGGCTGCCTCAGCGTACCGGGTAAAATGGGAACGGTAGAGCGCCCTATGAAAACCACTGTACGCGCTTTTGACAAGGACGGCAACGAGTTTGAGTTTACCGGAGAGAAGCTTTATTCAAAGTGCCTCTGTCATGAGACGGATCACCTTGACGGGGTGCTTTATACATCGAAGGTTATTGAGTGGATGGAAGAGGACGAGGATTAAGAACGCGTGATAGAGAAAGGTGTGAGGTCGCATGGCTTCTTCAATGAAAATAATTTTTATGGGAACGCCGGACTTTGCCGCCGTTTCGCTCAGAACGCTGATTGACAGCGGATATAATATCCGCGCGGTTGTGTCGCAGCCTGACAAGCCGAAGGGCAGAGGATTAAATCTTTGCCCTACGCCCGTTAAAAGCGCCGCGGAGGAGTTCGGCATACCGGTATTTCAGCCGGAGAGCATTAAAAACGGAGAATTAAAGGGGCTTTTGGAGAGTGTTGAGCCGGATCTTATCATAGTTGCGGCTTACGGAAAAATACTTCCCGAATATGTGCTTGACGCGCCGCGCTTCGGCTGCGTGAACGCCCACGCGTCGCTTTTACCGGAATACCGCGGGGCGGCTCCGATACAGCGTTGTATAATTGACGGAAAAAAGGAAACGGGCGTTACGGCAATGTACATGGAAAAAGGTCTTGACACGGGAAATATAATTCTTTCGGAAAAGGTAAAAATAGAGGAGGACGATACCTCCGGAACCCTTCACGACAAGCTTGCCGAAGCTTCCGGAAGGGTGCTTATCGAAACTGTGGAGCGCTTTGAAAGGGGAGACTTTTCCTCCGAAAGGCAGGATGATGAAAAAGCGAGCTACGCCCGTATGCTTACGAAGGCGGAGGGCGAGATTGACTGGACGAAAACCTCCGAGGAGGTTTACAACCTTATTCGCGGAATGGATCCCTGGCCGATGGCATATACTTACTGCGAGGGGAAGCGGTTTGTACCCTATGAATGTCAAAGGGTTGAGGCAAGCGGCAGAAGCGGAGAAATAACAGATGTTTCAAAGGACGCTCTGACAGTCGCTTGCGCTAAGGGAGCGATAAAAATAGGCGCCGTAAGGTTTGACGGGAAAAAGCGTATGAGCGTTAAGGACTACCTTGCGGGACACAAGATCGAAAAAGGCGTTATATTGGGAGGGAAATGAAATGTATTTGGATTATTATTATGTGGTGCTTGTAATTCCGATGCTGATTTTATCCGTGATAGCGCAGGGGATGGTAAGCTCAAGGTTTTCAAAGTATTCAAAGGTTTTGACGAGCCGTAATTTAACGGCGTCCGAGGCGGCAAGGCAGATACTTGACCAAAACGGGCTTTATAACGTTAAAATAGAAGCCATATCGGGAAGCCTGACGGATCATTACGACCCGAAGGCAAACGTAATCAGGCTGTCGGATTCGGTGAGAAATTCCACCTCGGTCGCGGCTGTGGGCGTTGCTGCCCACGAAGCCGGACATGCTGTGCAGCACGCGACAGGCTATGTGCCGATAAAGATAAGAAACGCGTTTGTGCCGATAGCAAACCTCGGCTCAAAGCTCGGTATTCCGCTGATTATAATAGGCTTTTTGCTGATGAGCTTTTCGTATCTCGGAGATTTTATAGTTAATTTCGGTATCATTTTCTTTTCCGCGGCGGTGCTTTTTCAGATACTGACACTGCCCGTGGAGTTTGACGCGTCGGGACGAGCGATAAAGACTCTCGGCGACGGAGGATATCTGGAGTACGACGAGGTAAAGATGGTGAAAAAGGTGCTTTCCGCAGCGGCTATGACGTATGTTGCGGCGGCGGCGACGAGCATCGCGCAGCTCTTAAGGTTTGTATTTTTGGCAAATAATTCGAGGCGCAGACGCTGATGGCGGAATTGTCAAAGCCGCGAGAGGCGGCGCTGAAAACCCTTTATGCCGTTGAAAAGGACGGCGCGTATTTAAATATTGCCTTGGCGGGGGTAATTGAAGCGGCGGGGCTTGACAGCCGCGACAGCGCCCTCTGCACGGAGCTGGTATTGGGCGTTGAGCGCAACAGGCTGTATCTTGACAATATAATAAAAAATCTTTCCACGCTTAAGCTGAAGAAGATTTCCGTATGGATATTGAATATATTGCGAATCGGCGTATATTCAATGCGCTTTTTGGATAAAATACCGGCAAGCGCGACGATAAACGAGTGCGTAAAGCTTGCCAAAAGGTACGGTCACGGGGGAAGCAGCGGCTTTGTAAACGCGGTTCTGAGAGCGGCGGTATCCTCGTCGGATTTCCTTCCGCCCGAAGGAACGGACGAGTATTTATCGGTTTATTATTCATACCCGGAGTGGATTATCGGCAAGTGGAGGAGCGAGGGCGTGGAAGACATTGTTTCCCTCCTTGAGGCGGGAAACAAAACGCCGAAAACATATTTAAGAAGAAACGCGCTGAAGGGAGAGTTCCCCATACCCGAGGGGATAGAAAAGGCTCCCATGGGACGCGAGGCATACATATATACGGGCGGCGGAGCGTTTCACGGCTCGCCCCTGCAAAGGGAGGGCTTTTTCAGCATACAGGACGTCGCTTCTCAGCTTGCGGCGGAGGCTCTTGAAACGAAGAGCGGCATGGAGGTTTTGGATCTTTGCGCGGCTCCCGGCGGAAAGAGCGAATATATTGCGGAAATGATGGGGAACGAGGGAAGAGTGCTTGCCTGCGATTTATATCCCCACAAGACGGAGCTTATCGAAAAGGACGCAAAAAGGCTCGGCATAGATATAATTGAAACGATGATCAACGACGCGGAGGTTTTCAAAGCGGAGTTTGAGAACCGCTTTGACAGGGTGCTGCTTGACGCGCCGTGCTCCGGACTCGGTATAATCAGAAGGAAGCCTGACATAAAATGGACTAAAGGCGCGTGCGATTGCTCGGCTCTCGCCCTTACGCAGTACAAGATGCTGAGAAACGCGAAACGGTATGTAAAAAAGGGCGGAATATTGGTGTACTCCACCTGCACCGTAAGCCGAATTGAAAACGAGCAGACGGTTGCTTCGTTTTTGCGCGAGAACAGAGATTTTGAAGCCTATCCTGCTGATTTTATGGAAAAAAAGGGATATCGGCAGTTCATGCCGAATAAAGATAGTACAGACGGATTTTTTATAGCGAGGTTTATACGCCGTGACTGATTTGGGCGATTTGACGAAGGAAGAGTTAACTGAATATATCGTGAAAAAGGGCGGGGAGAAATATCGTGCTAAGCAGATTTTTCTTGCAATATCCAGAGGAGCCGAGAGTATAGATGATTTGAAGAGCCTTTCAAAGGCTTTCCGCGAAAAGCTCAAGGAGGACGCGACGCTTTATCTTCCCAAAATTGAGAAGAAGCTTGTTTCAAAGATAGACGGCACGGTCAAGTATTTATTCACTCTCTCCGACGGGAACGTCATAGAGACGGTAGTTATGCGTTACAGCCACGGTCTTTCGGTGTGCGTGTCAAGTCAGGTGGGGTGCGCTATGGGCTGCTCCTTTTGCGCGTCAACTCTGCACGGGAAGGTGAGAAATCTCTCTCCGCATGAGATAACGGGGCAGGTAATAGCCGCAATGCGTGATTTTGGCGAAAGGATATCAAACATTGTGGTGATGGGCATAGGCGAGCCCTTTGACAATTATGAAAGCCTGATGAAGTTTTTAAAAAACGTAAACGACCCGGACGGGCTTAATATAGGCTACAGGCACATCACCGTTTCGACCTGCGGAATCGTGCCGAAGATATACAAATTTGCCGACGAGGGAATACCGGTGAATTTAGCGGTGTCCCTTCACGCGCCGACGGATGAGTACAGAAGAGCGATAATGCCCATAGCGAAGAGGTATTCCGTAAGCGAGCTTTTGGAGGCGTGCAGATATTATTTTGAGAAAACAGGTCGGCGGGTAAGCTATGAATATGCCCTTATCGAGGGTAAGAACAGCTCCGACGAATGTGCGGAAATCCTGGGAAGGCTTTTAGGGAAGGACAACTGCCATATTAACCTTATTCCGGTAAACGACGTCACCGAGCGCGGAAATGTTCGTGTGAGCCGCGAGAGGGTTGAGGAGTTTAAAAATATGCTTCGGAAGGCGCACATAACCGCGACTGTGCGGCGTGAGCTGGGAAGCGATATATCAGCTTCATGCGGACAGCTGAGAAACAGCTTGGTTGAGAGAGGTGTGTTTTATGGATTACGCGGCGAGAACCGATGTGGGTCTTGTGAGAGTCAACAATGAGGACTCTTATCTTATTGACGACAGCGGCGGGAAAAAGCTTTTTATCGTGGCTGACGGAATGGGCGGACACAATGCCGGCGAGGTGGCAAGTCTTGAAGCGTGCCGGAAGATAGACGCCTACATACGGAGCCACGAGGGACGCAATGACGCTTTGCTGGAGGAAGCCGTAAAAAAGGCGAACAGGGAAATATTTAATCACGCTTCCCAGAACGAGGCTATGCGCGGAATGGGTACGACCGTTGACGCGTGTGTGCTTTCGGGCAGCGAGATAACGGTGGCGCACGTCGGCGACAGCAGAGTTTATATTGTATCAAAGGGCGCTTTGCGTAAAATCACTAAGGATCACAGCGTTGTGGGCATGATGCTTGACGCAGGGTCGATAACCGAGGAGGAGGCTAAAAATCATCCGCAGAGGCACTATATAACCCGCGCCGTGGGAACATCCTACGGAATTGACGTGGACATTATAAGGGAAACCGTAGCGGAGGATGAATTTGTGCTGATGTGTTCCGACGGACTGACGGATATGGTTCCTGAGGAGGATATACTGAGCATAGTCGGCGGCGCGCAGAAGCTTTCGGAGGCTGCGGACGCGCTCGTGGCAAAGGCTAAGGAAAACGGCGGCGCTGACAATATCACTCTTATTTTATTCGGAAGAGCTTAACGGCTGTTCGGAAGGGGGAGATTATAAAATGATAGGGAAAGTATTAGGCAACAGGTACGAAATAGTTGAAAAGATCGGAGTAGGCGGCATGGCGGTAGTATATAAGGCCATGGACAAGCTGCTTAACCGCTATGTGGCAGTAAAGCTCCTGCGCAGCGAATTTGAGGGCAATGAGGAGTTTATACGGCGCTTCAACATTGAGTCGCAGGCGGCGGCGAGCCTTTCGCATCCGAACATTGTACCTATATATGACGTGGGGCAGTCGGGGACGCTTCAGTATATAATAATGGAGTATATCGACGGCATTACGCTCAAACAGTATATTTCCGAAAAGAAGGGCGCTATCTACTGGAAGGAAGCGACCGATATTTCCATGCAGATTTGCTCCGCTCTTGAACACGCACATTCCAAGCATATCATACATAGGGATATAAAGCCCCAGAATATTATGATAAACAAGGACGGCGTGATAAAGGTAACGGACTTCGGCATTGCCAGAGCCGCAAACAATGTCACAACGACGATGGAGGCTGTCGGCAGCGCGCATTATCTCTCGCCGGAGCAGGCTCGCGGCGGATATACAGACCAGAGAAGCGATATATATTCTCTCGGCGTAGTGATGTATGAGCTGTTTACCGGAAGGCTGCCCTTTGACGGAGAAACGCCCATTTCGGTTGCAATGCAGCATATGCAGGCGGATCCTATAAAGCCGAGGGCGATAAATCCCGATATACCGCAGGCAATAGAGGATATAATTCTTAAGGCAATGAGCAAGGAGCAGCGCCTCCGCTATGAGAGCGCTGCGGAAATGCTTGCGGATCTCAAAAAGGCATATACCGATCCTGACGCTGAGATAAAGAAAGCCGCGGATGAGGAAACGGATAAATTCGGCACAAAGATTATGCCTCCGATAGTGAATATAACGATGACAGACGATGGAGGAAATTCTCAGCCTTCGGCAGAGAAGCCCCTTGTGCGGCGCACGAGGGAACAGGAGGAAGAAAAGATAAGAAAGACCGTGCCCAAAACAAAGCAGAAGAAAAAGGGCGATACTCTTGCGGTGGTGCTTGCCGTTATAACTTGTCTTGCGGTGGCGGGAGTTCTGGGCTTTATAGTGTCGAATATTGTTCTCGGAAACAGACAGGTTGAGGGAGAATACAGAGTGCCTAACCTTATTAACCTGAGCCTTGAAGAGGCGCAGAACGCAATAAAGGATACCGAATTTACAATCGCGATAGAAAGCAGAGAGAACAGCTCCACTGTTCCCGAGGACGCCATCATTTCTCAGGATCCCGAGGCGCGAACAGTCCTTGACGAGCCCTGCGAGATACGCCTTGTAGTAAGCCTCGGCGTGGCAACGTTCCGTCTTGACGATTATACAGGGCAGGATTACGCAAAGGTCAGAGATCTTCTTTCGGGTTCGGATTACGGTCTTAAGGTTACGATTAATATGGAAAACAGCGATACCGTTCCCGGCGGAATTATTATCCGCCAGCTTCCCTCTCAGGGAGCGGAAATGAAGACAGGCGACTCAATAACGCTGTATGTAAGCGAGGGCGCGGAAGAGGATCTTGTAAAGGTGCCGAACCTTATGGGTCTTGACGAGAGCGCCGCAAAGATGGCGATAGTGCGCAACGGTCTTAAGCTGGGCAACGTCATACCGTACGAGTCGGACAGCGAGGAGGGGCTCGTTGTGAACCAGAGCCTTGTTGTCGATACTATGGTAGAGCGTGATACGGAAATCGATATATTTGTAAGCACGGGAAAGGCAGAGGTGCAGGAGAACAATCAGAATTCGGATAACCAGAGCGGCGGACAAAGCAATGCCGATAATGATTTTTTTGGTAATCAGTCGGGCGGAAACAGCGCTCAGGATAACGGCAATTCTTCGCCGCAGACCTCGGACAGCGGACTGTAAGGAGGATAACCTTTGCTTTTAAAGGGAACGATAATAAAGGGAATAGGCGGATTTTACTATGTCGATACCGAAAACGGCATAGCGGAATGCCGCGCGAGAGGAAGGTTCAGAAAGAACGACATACTCCCCATGGTAGGAGACAGGGTTGAGATTGAAAACGGCAGCGTGAAGGAAATAGAGGAAAGAAAAAATTTCCTCGTCCGCCCGGCGGTGAGCAACATCGACCTTTTGGTGATAGTGGCGGCGATATCAAATCCCGCGCCCGATACGGCGCTGATTGACAAGATGCTTGTCATCGCCGCCAAGAAGGGGATAGAGGGCGCTCTTTGCGTCAACAAGAGCGATCTTGACGCTGAGGGCGACGCGGAAAATCTCCGTTCGGCATACGAAAAGGCAGGGTACAGGGTGTTTATCACAAGCGCCGAAAGGGGCGAGGGCATAGAGGAGCTTAAGAGCGGGCTTTCGGGAAAAACAACGGCGTTTGCGGGGCTTTCCGGAGTGGGAAAATCGAGCCTTCTCGCCATATTGACGGGACGCGAGCTTGAAACAGGCTCCACAAGCCGCATTGAGCGCGGAAGGCATACAACGCGCCATGTGGAGCTTATAAAGACGGACTTTGGATATGTTTTCGATACGCCCGGCTTTTCGCAGCTTGAACCGGAGGGTATGAAATGCGGCGAGCTGAGAGAATATTTCCCCGAAATTTGGGAAAGAGAGGGAATGTGCCGTTTCAGAGGGTGCAGCCATATCGCGGAGCCGGACTGTGCGGTTAAAAAGGCGGTGGAGGACGGAGATATAGCCTTAAGCCGCTACGAAAGCTACAAGGCGTTTTACGAAAAGCTAAAGCTTATAAAGGATTGGGAGATATAAAAATGGACTGCAAATTCAAATTGTCCCCATCGATATTGGCGGCTGATTTCTCCGTTTTGGGCGAACAGATTGCGGCAGCCGAGAGGGGCGGAGCGAAATATCTGCATCTTGACGTGATGGACGGAAGGTTTGTGCCGAATTTTACATTTGGCGCGGCGGTTATTAAATCCATAAGAAAATCCAGCAATTTATTTTTCGACTGCCACCTTATGGTAGAAAACCCGTTTGATTTTATAGACCCGTGCTTTAAGGCGGGGGTTGACAATATAACTGTGCATTATGAAGCATTGAAGGAAAAAACAAAAGAGGCGCTTTTATACATAAAGAGCTTAGGGATAAAAGCAGGTCTGGCAATCAGCCCGGATACGGAGGTTCGGGTGATCGGAGATTATCTTGAATATATCGACATGATACTTATTATGAGCGTGTATCCCGGCTTCGGCGGACAGAGGTTTATTGAAAAGAGCATGGACAGACTTAGGGCAGCCCGCGAAATGGCGGAGCCTTACGGCATAGATGTTGAGGTTGACGGCGGAGTAAATTCGGGCAATATAAAGGCGATTTTTGAAGCGGGCGCAAATGTGATTGTGGCAGGCAGCGCGGTATTCGGAGCGCAAAACATAGAGGAAGAGACTAAAATGCTGTGCCGCACCGTGGGAGATGAAGCGTGATGGCATGTGTTATCATAAGCGCGGGCAGCGTGTCGGACTACGAATACATAAAATCCTTCATACATGAGGGCGACTTTATAATATGCGCCGACGGAGGGCTGCGCCATGCGGAGGCAATGGGCATTGCGCCGAACCTTTCCGTGGGCGACTTTGACTCGTGGAAGGGCGCTCTTTCGGGAGAGGTGCGCGTCTTTAAGCCGGAGAAGGATTACACCGATACGCATATCGCGGTTTCGGAGGCTCTTGAACGCGGCTACCGCGATATAACCCTTTTGGGGTGCGCGGGAACAAGGCTTGACCACACCATATCAAACGTGGGGCTATTGGAATATATCGCCCACCGAGGCGGACGGGGATATCTCGTGAATGAAAATAATATCATAACCGTTATTACCGGTGAGACCGAATTTGAGGGAGAGACGGGAGAATATATATCCGTCATCCCGATAGGCACTGCCGAGGGCGTAACGATAGAGAATCTGAAATATACCGTTGAAAACAGGACGCTTTATTTTGAGGAATCGCTTGCGGTCAGCAATGAATTTATCGGCAAGAGGGCAAAAATAACGGTAAAAAAGGGAAGCCTGATTGTAATTAGGTCAAGAGATTAAAAAATCATGAACCACCCGTTTGGAGGGTGGTTCATGATTTTTTATGCCGTTTTTTTCATTCCGAGGAGTGCGCGTGTGATGCCGGCAAGAAATTTCGGCATTTTGAAAACGACGATTTTCACTTTAAAGCTCCTTCCAAGATTTTGAAATATAGGCGCGGTATTCATCTTTTAAGGCATGATATCCCGAATATGATAATGATGAGACCTTCTATGGAGGCAATCAGCCAAAGGGGAAAAATGAGCGCCGTAAATATCCCCGTCACAAAGAAAAGACAGCCAAGCCCTATGGGGCGGCGGTTCCTGTACATGGGCATTCCTCCCATCGCTACATATTACGCGGGCAAAAGATTTTTGGTGACAGAATGATAGAAAATCAAGTATCGTAACGTATTATTAAATGAAACGTTTCAAAATACCGATGAAAGGCGGGATAATATGCAGGAGGAAGAGTTGGTGAGAAAGGTCGCGAGGCGTGATGAGGACGCTTTTTGCGAGCTTCTGAGGCTTTATGCTCCGCTTATAAAAGCAATAGTGAGATATCATTTGAAAATGCTTCCCATGTGGCAGGAGGATTGCATAAACGACGTGTACTTTTCGCTGTGGCGGAATATTACGCGCTTTGACCCCGAAAAAAACAGCCTGAAAAACTGGATAGGAGCCGTGGCAAAATACCGCGCGATTGACTATAAGCGAAAATATGTTTTTTCGGAGGAGTATGAGGAATCGGGGGCGGAGGATAAGGCGTTCCTTAAAAGAGAGCTTGAAGAGGAAACAAGGGAGCTTCTCGGAAATCTTTCGGCAGAGGACAGGGAAATATTTGTGAGGCGGTACATAATGGATGAGAATATCGACGATATTTCCCGTGCGGTAGGAAAGAAAAGCTCCGCCGTATATAACCGCCTGTCAAGGGGAAGAAGAAAGCTCAGGGAAATCTACGGAAAGAGGGTATGACGGATGAAAAACGCGTTTGATTACTTAAATGACACAAAAACGGATTTTGGCAAGTATGAGGAAGAGGAAGTAAGCGAGAAGGAGATATTGAGTATGAAAAAGAAAATAACAAAAAAGAACGTAAGCACAAAAAAGGTATTTGCCGCAGCGGTGTGCGCGGCGGTGATAGCGGTTGCGGGAACGGCGCTGGCAAGCGGATATGTAGGCGATATAATAAAGTCTGTAACAACGGGACACAATGTGTTTTTCCTGATAGACCCCGAAGCGCCGCATGAGCTGCCGAGCGAGATGGCAGGGCTGGTATTTGACGAAAACGGAAACGAAGTGAAATACATGACGGAAAATATAAACATCGGAGATTATTACGACAAGGACGGCAATGCGCTGAACAAGGAAAGCTGGGCAAGGCTTGTTGAGGAAGCATACGGCGGTGAAGTGAAAGTATCTTCAAACGAGGATTACGACCCCGAGGATTCGCAAATGACCTTTGCTTCAATAGATGAGGCGCAGGAGACGGCGGTATTTGACTTAAAGGTTCCTTCGTATCTGCCGGAGGGGTATTCGCTTAAGAGAGTATATGCCTTCAAGGATGACGACGGCTCGGTCAGCGGAGAGTATGTCAACTTTGTTTACGCAAACGGCGACAAGGAGATATACGTTTATGAGCGCCTTATAAATGAGGAAACGGCGTTTGAAACCGGAACAAGCGGAGATCTTAAAGAGATAACGATTAACGGAAGAAACGCCGTTATTATGGACGGAACCGATATTAATCTGGAAACCGAAGATGACGTGTCGGTAGGAATATACGGAAAGGGAAACATTACGGAGGAAGATCTTATAAAAATGGCTGAAAGCGCGGAATAAAAGGCAAGCGGGTTACGATAAAGACGAATTTAGCTCAGACGACATATTTTGTACCTTGGTCAGAAAAGCCTTAAAATGCTCACTGTGGCGCACATTATCATATTCCGAGAGGGAAAGGCAATGCAAAATGTATTCAAGTTCGCGTTCGGGCTGAGATATTTTGCCGCGATTCTGTTTTAAAAAAATGTTGTTTGGATAGCGGCAGTTCTTAAAATGGAGAAAATTCGCGGTATCTTTAAGCCAGCGTTCGAGTTCGGAATATAAGGCATCATATTCTTCGGCTTTGGCAAGCAGCTTACATAGTTCGGCTCTGATTTCCGCATAAACGGTAGATACCCTTGATTTGTCGCCGGTGTAGTAAATTAAATCGAGAATCGAAAGAGCTGTGCGGTAAGCGAAAATAGCGTCGGCATCGGTTTTATAAGTTTGCCTGAACAGACACCACGCTGACTCTTCAACAGAGTAAGCAAGCAGATTTTGATTGCACTCATTATGCTTTTCGTAACCGTCGATTTTCGCTAAAAGACTGTCCGCCGTTATATGAGACGGTCCGCAAAGTTTTGCGACACGAACAGCATTCGCCGTGTCCCCCATACGATTATAACTGAAACAAAGCAGACCGAGCGTTTTGAGACGTAATTTTGAATCGGTACTTTCGGCAAGTATTTTTTCATAAAGTTCTGCTGCCGTGGCAAAATCGCCGTCTTGCTGACGGCAGAGATAGGCGTGTGCAAGGAAGAAGCGGCATTTATTGTTGCAGGGGTAATGTCTCAGAAGATCTGACCATAATTCAATACGTTTATTGTTGTCGGTTTCAGAATAAGCGGATGATTTTTTTACTTCTGCTATGGCGGCATCTGCACCTCCGTTTTTTAATCCGAACAACACGTCGGTCGGGACATCAAGTGCCGATGCTAACGGTATGACCTGTGAAATGTCCGGCATTCCCGCGTTATTCTCCCATTTGGAGACAGCCTGCGGTGTCACACCGAGTCGTTCGGAAAGTTCTTCCTGAGTTAAATTTCGTTCTTTGCGTAGCTTTTTAATGGTTTGTCCAATGGATTCCATATTTGACCTCCTAAAATTGCTGTTTGGTACTATTATAGCATGTAGTCAGAAGAAAAAGGAAGCAACATAAAACCGAACCGAACTTAACGGAGCGTTGAATAAATCCGTAAGTAAAACAGCCTCGATTGATAAGCCAATCGAGGCTGTTTTTTACTTGCGGATTATTTTATTAAATATGGGAAGATAAGCGGCGCTTACGGCAATTACAATGCTTTGCAGCACAAGCTTTGCAAGAGATACGGGGAGCCTCGACGCCATTGCCGCCGCAAAGCTCTGCCAATATGTAAGACCTGCGTCGATTGCGGCGGTAAACGCAGGAACATAGTTCATCTGAACGAGAAAGAATGTGTTGAGGACTATGCTCAGCAAAAATTGAATTATAACGCAAATAACAAGGCGGACGATGTAGGACGGGGACATGGTGATATGCCTATAGAAGCACACTCCGTATGTCACGCCGAAGAGAAACTCGATAAGACTCAGCTGCGGAAGCCAGGGTCCCGCAGGCTGAATAAACGTGTTGAGAAGGTCACCCAAAAAGCCCACAAGCCCTGCGGGGACAGGCCCGAAAAGAGCGCCTGTGATGAAAACGGGGATAAACTTTAAGGAAACCTTGATGTAATTGCCTATGCGAAGCGTCGCATACATTGAGAGAACTATCGTGACAGCGATAAGAAGTCCGAGAGTGCACATTTCCCTGACGGAAAGACGGCGGACGCCTAAAAATTCACACAATTTTTTCATTAAAAAACACCCCTTCTTTTTATAATGCTACAAAGAAAGAGTGTGTGAAATATTCTTAGTTTGCAGCAACGGAATGCGGACAAAAAACCGCGGCTGAAAGCCTTCGTGAATGAGACAACTTCCCGTTCTCATCCCACTTAACGCAATTTGTCCTACTTTGCTGAGAAAATGATAACACTATGAGACATTTTTGTCAATACAAAATCTTGACCTTAAAGCCGAATAATAATATAATAAACAAAGAATATACACAAAGGAAGGGCGATAGAGTGAGAAAGCTGCTCATTTATTTAAAGGACTATAAAAAGCAATGCGTATTGGGCCCGCTCTTTAAGCTGCTGGAGGCGCTGTTTGAGCTGTTTGTGCCTCTTGTTATGGCAAGCATAATCGATAAAGGCATAAATGTTCCCGGGGGCGACAGAGAGTGGATAATAAAAATGTGTGTGTTAATGGTCGTTCTCGGAATAATAGGGCTTGTGTGCTCCATAACGGCGCAGTATTTTGCGGCGTGCGCCGCCGTAGGCTTTTCGGGAAAGCTGCGCTCGGCTCTTTTCAGGCACATACAGGCACTGTCCTTTGAAGAGGCGGACGGGATAGGGCAGTCTACAATGATAACAAGGCTGACAAGCGATATAAATCAGCTGCAAAACGGAGTTAATCTTGTATTGAGGCTTTTCCTGCGCTCACCCTTCATAGTTTTCGGCGCGGCGATAATGGCGTTTTTTGTAGACGCCGAATCGGCGCTTATTTTCGCGGCGACTATACCGGTTTTGTCGGTTATAGTATTTGCGATTATGCTCGGCGGCGCTCCTTTGTACAAAAAGGTGCAGTCAAAGCTTGACAGCGTTCTTGAGATAACGCGCGAAAACCTTGCGGGCGTGAGAGTGATACGCGCCTTCCTCGCCGAGGACAAGGAGACAAAGCGCTTTGAAAAGGACAACGGAGAGCTTATGGAGCGTCAGGTTTTCGCGGGGAAAATATCGGCGCTTATGAATCCGCTGACTTATATTGCGGTGAATCTGTCGATAATTTATATACTTTACACAGGCGCGGTAAGGGTGAATACGGGGTCGCTCAGTCAGGGCGAGGTCGTTGCGCTGATAAACTATATGTCGCAGATACTGGTGGAGCTTGTGAAGCTTGCGAACCTTATAATAACTGTGACAAAGGCTGTTGCCTGCGGAAACAGGGTTGCGGATATCCTTGAGCTTGAAACGGGAATGAAGACGGAAGAGGGCGAAAGCCGCGAGGGCTGCGCGGTTGAGTTTGACGGAGTGTCCCTCACCTACAGGGGCGCGGGAGCAAGCTCGCTCTCGGGCATTTCCTTTAAGGTCAAAAAGGGACAGAGCGTCGGCGTTATAGGCGTGACAGGCTCGGGAAAAAGCTCGCTTGTAAACCTCATCCCCCGTTTTTATGACGCGACTGAGGGCGGAGTATATGTTGACGGAAAAAATGTGAAATCATATGACACACAGGCTCTTCGCAGGAGGATTGCCGTTGTGCCGCAAAAGGCGCAGCTTTTCAAGGGAACGATACGCTCAAACGTATCGTTCGGGGCGGAGGACGCTTCGGAGGAAAACCTTATGAGGGCAATAAAGACCGCGCAGGCGGAGGATATTGTAAAGGCAAAGGGCGGGCTTGACGGAGCTGTTGCGCAAAACGGCAAAAACCTTTCGGGCGGACAGCGGCAGCGGCTCACAATAGCGCGCGCCATTGCGGCAAAGCCCGATGTATTGATACTTGACGACAGCGGCTCTGCACTTGATTACCGAACGGACAAAAATCTCAGGAGGGCGATAGCCGGGCTTGGGATTACGACGTTTATAGTTTCCCAAAGGGCGTCCTGCGTTGTGAGCTGCGATTTTATAATCGTGCTTGAGGACGGCGAAGCGGTCGGAATCGGCACACACGAGGAGCTTATCAAGGGCTGCCCGGTTTATGAGGAAATATACTATTCTCAGTACGAAAGGAGCGAGCAGGCGTGAAAAACGGCGAAATAATGAAAAAGCTTCTTAAATACTTAAAGGGAAGCAGGCGCTATATCGTCCTTTCAATACTTTTTGCGGCTGTAAGCGTTGCGCTGACGCTGTATATTCCCATACTTACGGGGCGCGCGGTGGACTGCATGGTAGGCGAGGGCAATGTCGTCTTTGAGAGCCTTGCGAAAATAATCGTGACAATAGCTGCGGCAACGATTGTCAACAGCCTTGTTCAGTGGATCATGAGCGTTGTAAATAACCGCGTGACATATTCGATAGTCAAAAAAATAAGGAGCGAGGCGTTTAAAAAGATACAGTCGCTTCCGCTTTCATTCCTTGATTCGCATCCGTCGGGCGATATTGTGAGCAGGGTAATAGCGGACGTCGATCAGTTTGCGGACGGTCTTTTGATGGGACTGACACAGTTTTTCTCGGGCGTTATGACAATTTTGGGAACCCTCGGGTTCATGGTTTACATCAATCCGAAGATAACGGTTGTGGTGGTGCTTGTAACGCCGGTGTCGTTTGTGGCGGCAGGCTTTATTGCGAAGATGACACATTCGATGTTCCGTCTGCGCTCGGAGACCCAGGGCGAGGAGACGGCGTTTATTGATGAAATGATTGCGGGGAAGAACGTGGTGGCGGCATTCTCAAAGGAAAAGGAGGTCGCCGAAAGGTTTGACGAAATAAACGACAGACTGAGCGCGGCAACGCTTCGGGCGGTGTTCTTTTCATCGACTACAAACCCCGCGACGAGGTTTGTAAATTCCCTCGTTTATACGGGAGTAGGGCTGACGGGGGCGCTTGCCGCGGTAAACGGCAATATCACGGTCGGGCAGCTGTCGAGCTTTTTAAGCTACGCAAATCAGTACACAAAGCCCTTTAATGAGATATCGGGCGTTGTAACGGAGCTGCAAAATGCCCTTGTGTGCGCCGGAAGAATCTTAGAAATAATTGAAGAGCCGCCTCAAAGCGCGGATCCGGAAAACGCTGTTCATGTCGGCGAGGAGCGCGGCAGAGTTGAATTGGAGGACGTGTCGTTTTCGTATGACAAGGATAAGAGGCTTATAGAAGGGTTGAAGCTCAGTGTGGAAAAGGGGCAGAGGGTGGCAATAGTCGGTCCGACAGGCTGCGGAAAGACAACTCTTATAAACCTTTTGATGCGCTTTTACGATACCGACGGCGGAGAAATACGCCTTGAGGGTGTGCCGGTAAAGGATATGACAAGGCACAATCTGCGCGAGGGCTACGGAATGGTGCTTCAGGAAACGTGGCTTAAGCACGGTACCGTGAAGGAAAACATAGCCTTCGGCAAGGAGGACGCAACGGAGGAGGAAATTATAAGCGCCGCCAAGGCTGCCCACGCCCACAGCTTTATAAAAAGGCTGCCGAAAGGGTATGACACGGTAATTTCGGAAAGCAGCGGTATGCTGTCGCAGGGACAGAAGCAGCTTTTGTGTATAGCGCGCGTCATGCTGCTGCTTCCGCCGATGCTTATACTTGACGAGGCGACAAGCAGCATTGATACGCGAACGGAAATTCGCATACAAAAGGCGTTTGCCGCTCTGATGGAGGGCAGGACAAGCTTTATTGTGGCGCACAGGCTGTCAACAATAAGAGAGGCGGACATAATCCTTGTTATGCGCGACGGGCATATTGTGGAGCAGGGCAATCACGCTTCGCTGATGGCGCGGCACGGCTTCTATGAAGAGCTTTATCTGGCGGGACAAAATAAATAAGGAGTTAGATTATGAAGAAAATAATTTCAAAAATCGAATGCGGAGACATGATTTTAAAGTACGAGACGGACGAGAGCGGAAAGGTAGGCTTTTCAATGATTCCCTCGCAAATGGACGGCGAGGAAAAGGAAAACAAGCAATACCGCGTGAACAGCCTTGTACAGTACAAGGTCTTGGGCGACACCTGCCCCGGAGCGTACGCAAACGGCGTGACCTTCCACAACAGCCCGAACAGGCTCATATACAAAGGGCAGGAGATTCGGGAAACGGAAGATAAAAAGGTTATTGACACCGAATCGGAGGATGAAAGAGGATATGTTTTTCATCACATTGCGACATGGTGGAAAAGCGATGCGAGCGTTGAGGTGAAAACGACGGTGAAAAATGAGTCGGAGAATATGCTGACGCTGGAATTTTTGTCAAGCTTTGAGCTGTCAAACATAACGCCCTTTGTCGAGGGGATGGCTCACGACGCGCTTTTGATACACCGCCTCAGAAGCAAGTGGAGCCATGAGGCAAGGCTTACTACCGATACGGTGGAGGATTTGCAGCTTGAACCCTCATGGTCAACATGGTCGGTGAGCGTCGAAAGGTTCGGGCAGGCAGGTTCGATGCCGTGCAGGAAATTTATGCCTTTTGCGGCGGTTGAGGACACGGTGAGCGGAGTGCTTTGGGGCGCGCAGCTTGCCCACGAAGCCTCATGGCAGATGGAATTTTACCGCCAGGACGACTGCCTTCACTTGGACGGCGGTTTGGCTGACAGGGAGTTCGGGCACTGGATGAAGGAGCTTGCGCCCGGAGAGGAATTTGAAACGCCGACGGCGATACTGAGCGTATGCAAGGGCGGCGGGATCGACAATATATCGCAGCGCCTGACGCAGGCGGGGCAGAAATATGCCGACAAGGGACCGAAAAGCGAGCAGCATCTTCCCGTGATGTTTAACGAATACTGCACCACATGGGGCAACCCGTCGCATGAGAACATAGCGGAAATTGTCGAGGCGATAAAGGGCAGGGGCTTTGAATACTTCGTCATAGACTGCGGATGGTTTAAAAAAACGGGCGTTCCGTGGGATATAAGTATGGGAGATTACAACATTTCAAGCGATTTGTTCCCAAAGGGGCTTGAAGAAACCGTAAGGCTCATAAAGGAAAACGGCATGGCGCCGGGAATATGGTTTGAGATAGACAATGTTGGCAGGGCGGCGGATGCGTGGAACAACACAGAGCATCTTTTAAAGCGTGACGGTTATACCCTTGAAACGGAAAGCCGCCGCTTTTGGGATATGAACGACCCTTGGGTGCGGGATTATTTGGAGAAAAAGGTGATAGGTCTTTTAAAGGACAAGGGCTTCGGCTACATAAAAATGGACTACAACGACACAATCGGCATAGGCTGTGACGGATGCGAATCCCTCGGAGAAGGGCTGAGACGCAATATGGAGGCGTCGGTTGACTTTGTAAGGCGGATAAAGGACAAGGTGCCGGGAATAATTGTCGAAAACTGCGCCTCGGGCGGACATAAAACGGAGCCGCTCATGATGAGCATATGCTCTATGGCGTCCTTCTCGGACGCGCACGAGTGCGAGGAAATACCTGTGATTGCGGCAAACCTTCACCGCATGATATTGCCTCGCCAGAGCCAGATTTGGGCTGTGATAAGGCAGAAGGATTCCTTAAAGCGCATTTGCTACTCTGTGGCAAACACCTTCCTCGGCAGAATGTGCCTTTCGGGCGATGTGACAAGCCTGACGGACGAGCAGTGGCGAGTGATAGATGAAGGAATTGCCTTTTACAAGGAAATAGCTCCGATTATAAAGAAGGGCTATACCCGCCGTTACGGTCCGCACATTACGAGCGAGCGCATCCTTAAAGGATGGCAGGGCGTTTTGCGCACAGGCGAAAACGGCGAAGCGTTTGTGCTGATACATACCTTCAGGGGAAAGCTTCCCGAAAGGATAGAAATACCCTTGCCTGAGGGCTGCCCGCAAAGGATTGATAAAATATACAGCGATGCGGAGGTTAAGGCTGAAATAAGGGACGGAGCGCTTTATTATATACCCGAGGAGGAAATGCGCGCCGCGGCATTTTTGCTGAGGTGAAAATCGAAAGGCTTT
>CAZIBK010000001.1:17880-46004 GCA_964537125.1 uncultured Oscillospiraceae bacterium | reverse complement strand
AAATATTTGATATAATTTTTACAGTATTGAAAAAGGAATGATATTATTGAAATCAAAAACTGTTTTTGTCTGCCGCGAATGTGGGTACGAGGCGGTAAAATGGCTGGGGAAATGCCCGTCCTGCGGAACATTTATGAGCTTTGACGAGGAAAAGGCGGAAAAGCCGCAAAGCCTTGACAATGCTTTTAAAAAAACCGAGCTTAAAACCTTTGATAAAATAACAACGGAAAACGAGGAGCGCGAATCCTCCGGAAGCGCCGAGCTTGACAGAGTGCTCGGCGGAGGAATCGTCAAAGGAAGCCTTGTGCTTTGCGGAGGCGAACCCGGAATAGGAAAGTCAACTCTTCTTTTGCAGGTGGCTGCCCACTGCGCAAAAAGCGGAACCGTTTTGTATGTATCGGGCGAGGAATCCGAAAAGCAGATTAAAATAAGAGCGGAACGGCTCAATATCAGATCATCATCCATGCTTGTCGCAAATGAGACAAACCTTTCGTCGATTATAGACGCGGTTGAGTCGTCAGGCGCGAAAACGGTTGTTATCGACTCTATTCAGACGCTTTTTTCTCCCGAACTTTCGTCTGCGCCGGGCAGTGTGGGGCAGGTTAGGGAGTGTACGCTGCGTTTTATGCGATGCGCAAAGGACAATTCCGTTACATTTTTCATTGTGGGGCATGTCACAAAGGAAGGCTCTATCGCAGGACCGAGGGTTCTGGAGCATATGGTGGACTGCGTTTTGTATTTTGAGGGAGAAAGGCATCAAAGCTACAGAATTGTCAGAGCCGTAAAGAACCGATTCGGCTCTACGGACGAGATAGGCGTTTTTGAAATGAGGGACAAGGGTCTTGTTGACGTCCCAAATCCGTCGCTTATGCTTTTGTCGGGCCGCCCTACAGATGCGCCGGGAAGCGCCGTCGTCTGCGCCGTGGAGGGTACGCGCCCGATATTGGCGGAGATTCAGGCATTATGCGTAAAAACCTCCTTTGCGGTGCCGAGGCGAACCTCTGACGGAATTGATTATAACCGCCTTACCCTTTTGTGCGCCGTAATTGAAAAGGCGTTAAGCTTTAAAATGAGCGAGAATGATATTTATATAAATGTCACGGGCGGTATAAAGATACCCGAAACAGCATGCGACCTCGGAATAACGGCGTCAATAATATCGTGCTATGTAAATAAACCCCTTCCCGCCGATATGACGTTTTTCGGAGAGGTTGGTCTGACCGGAGAAATACGCACCGTTACAATGGCGCAGCGCCGCCTTTCCGAATCGGCTAAAATGGGGTTTTCGCGTTGCATGATGCCGTTTGATTCCCTCGGAGCAATAGAGAGGGTAGACGGCGTGGAGATAGTTTCCGTAAAGAACCTAAGAGATGTTCTTTCTTATATTAAGGGGTGATTTAATTGAGGAAAAATGTACTTATCACGGGCGGAGCAGGAGGGATAGGAAGCGCCTGCGCTCATGTCTTTGCCGAGAGAGGGTATAACGTGGGTATTGCGTATCACAAGAGCGAAAGAGAAGCGTTGAAGCTGAAAAATGAAATTCTTGCTTTGAAGTGCGACTGTGAAATTTACGGATGCGATATTTCCTCCCGCGACGAGGTGGAAGGGATGTTCCGCTCATTTTCGGAGCGCTTGGGAACGGTAGACGTTCTTGTCAACAATGCGGCGGTTGCTCAGCAGAAGCTTTTCTGCGATATAACCCTTTGGGAATGGAACAGGATTTTTGATATAAATGTTACGGGAGTTTTCAACACCTGTCAATGTGCGCTGAGAGATATGATTTACAATAAATCCGGCAGCATTGTAAACGTGTCATCCGTGTGGGGGATAACGGGCGCCTCCTGCGAAGCGCATTACAGCGCTACAAAGGGAGCCGTAATAGCGCTTACGAAATCCCTTGCGAAGGAATACGGTCCGTCAAATATACGGGTAAACGCCGTATCTCCCGGCGTTATAGATACAAAAATGAACTCGCAGCTTTCAAGCGAGGATATCAAATCCCTCGCATCCGAAACTCCCCTCGGAAGGATAGGCACGGCTCGTGAAGCCGCCGAGGCGATATATTTCCTTGCGTCGGAAAACGCCTCGTTTATCACAGGGCAGGTGCTGACCTGCGACGGCGGATTTATATAGTGTCAATAAATAAATTTTCGCATACTATGTAGTGTAGCAAGCTACATAGTATTTTTATTAAGGAGGACGTTATGATGGAAGAAAATACAACAAGCTCGTTTGGCTGCCGTGAAAAGGTGTGCATTCAGACTGATCAAATATATGACTCGTGCAGAAGTAAGGAATGTATCGAATGTCTGAGAGTGTATCTCACCGAAACAGGGCAGGAGGTAGTAAACCGTGCAATAGACGTTAAGTGCAGAAAGAGCGAAATTATATGGGTGTTTTCCGATGTGGAATCTATGCCCTTTAACCGCGGATATTATACTGTTGATTTAAACTACTTCTTCAAGATAACACTTGACGTATTTACCGGCGTCGCAAGACCGGTAACGGTTGAAGGTCTTGCATCCTTTAACAAGAAGGTTGTGCTCTTCGGCAGCGAGGGCAACGCAAAGATATTTGAATCCCGCTTCAAGGAAGACAGCTTTGATCCCCAGCTTTGGCAGAAAACAAATATGCCGAAGGCGGTAGTGGAGGTCGTGGATCCGATATGCCTTGGCGCAAAGCTTGCCGATAAGGGCGACTGCTGCAGCTTTTCCGGCGATGAAATCGACCTCGGAAATATTCCCGACTGCGTAAGAAGAGTGTTTGACGACAGATTTATCGGGCAGAACGAAGGCGGAAGAGCGATTTTTGTATCTTTAGGTCTTTTCACGATCGTTAAGCTCGAAAGAAATATTCAACTGCTTATCCCGGTATATGATTTCTGCATCCCCGAAAAAGAATGTGTCGCGTCTACGGTCGTGGGCGCAAAAAAAGATCGTCTTATCAGAAAAAAACCGATAAGACGATCTTTTTTATTCAATTTCGCATAATTCCTTAATTGCGTCCCACGCGTCTTCCGCGCCCATCCCCGTTTCGGCGCTGAAAGGGATTAAAATATCCTCATCCGTAAGATCAAGAGTATAATATACCTCGTCAAGGGCGTCGGACAGCTTTGTTTTCGCAATCTTGTCGCATTTGGTTGCTATTACAAATAGGAAGCCGTGGCGGTTTCGTATCCAGTTTGCCATTGTAATATCATCGCGCGTCGGCTTGTGGCGCGCGTCCACCAAAAGAGCCGTAATCTTAAGCGTTTCACGGGTTTTAAGGTAGGTATCGATCATTTGTCCCCATTTTGCCTTTTCCTCCTTGCTGACCTCAGCGTAGCCGTAACCGGGGAGATCCACAAAATTTATTGTATTATCAATATTATAAAAGTTTACGGTTGCGGTTTTCCCGGGCTTGGAGCTTGTTCTGGCAAGGCTTTTCCTATTGAGAAGCCTGTTTATAAACGAGCTTTTGCCCACATTGGAGCGCCCCGCAAAGGCAATATCGGGGAAAGAGGTTTGCGGGTATTGGGATTCTTTTACTGCCGAAATTGTAAGCGATGCGTTATGAATGTTCATTTAAGCTGTAACTCCTTTGTGAACGGCGCTTCGGCTCTGCGGAGGTGTAAAGATTGCGTCGTCAGCCTTTTTCGCAACGGGGAGAAGGGCGAGCGACAACACCTCGTCGCAGCTTGTAACGGTACGAAACGCTATTTTTTCTCTTATGTTTTTAGGTATATCTTTTAAATCCTTCGCGTTTTCCTTTGGAATTATGATAAAATTTATTCCGCTTCGGTAAGCTGCCAGAACCTTTTCCTTAAGTCCGCCTATGGGAAGGACGCGCCCTCTTATGGTAATTTCCCCCGTCATGGCGAGCTTTGGTCTTACGGCGCGGCAGGTAAGAGCGCTCGTAAGAGCGGTTGCAATAGTTATACCGGCGCTGGGACCGTCCTTGGGTGTTGCGCCCTCGGGAACGTGAATGTGTATATCGCGGTTTTTGTAGAAGGAAGGGTCAATGCCGAGAGCCGACGCCTTTGAACGGATGTAGGAAATGGCAGCCATTGCGGATTCCTTCATAACATCGCCCAAAGAGCCTGTCAGCTCTACCTTTCCGCAACCCTCCATCACATTAGCCTCAACACTCAGAGTGTCGCCTCCGAACTGCGTCCATGCAAGCCCTGTTACAACGCCTATCTCTTCGGCGTCGCCGGCTTTATCTTGCGTGAATTTTGCCTCACCGAGATACTTTTCAAGAACGGATTTTGTCACGGTCACGCTCTTTTTGCCGCTTTCGGACAGCTCCATGACGCATTTGCGGCATATTGAGGCAATAGTGCGTTCAAGCTCTCTTACGCCCGATTCCCTTGTGTAGCCGTTTATTATTTCGGTTATAATTGCGGGGGACAGCTTAAGCATGCTTTTCTTAAGACCGTGAAGAAGAATCTGCTTCGGAACGAGATGCTGTACGGCGATCTGTGTTTTTTCTTCATCGGTATAACCCGGCACCTCTATAAGCTCCATCCTGTCAAGCAGCGGTCTCGGAACGGAAGATATGTCGTTTGCGGTTGTCACGAACATTACCCTTGAAAGGTCAAGAGGTATTTCAAGATAATGGTCTGTAAATTCTTTATTCTGGGCAGAGTCCAATACCTCAAGCATTGCGGAGGCGGGATCGCCCTTGTAATCGTGGGACATTTTATCGATTTCGTCAAGAAGAATAAGAGGATTTGACGAGCCCGCCTTTGAAAGAGCTGTTACAAATCTTCCCGGAAGCGCGCCGACGTATGTGCGGCGGTGTCCCACGATTTCAGCCTCGTCTCTGACGCCGCCGAGGGATATTCTGAAGTATTTTCTGCCCGTTGCCTCAGCAAGAGATTTTGCAATTGAGGTTTTACCGACTCCGGGAGGGCCGTAGAGGCAGAGGATTGTCGGAGTATTTCCTTTCGTTAAAGCGTGTACGGCAAGATGCTCCAAAACACGTTCCTTGACCTCCTTCATGCCGTAGTGGTCGCGCTCAAGAATTTCACGCGCGTGCGCTATATCGGTATTTTCCTCTGTGACGCGGTTCCACGGAAGAGAAAAAACCGTATCGATATATGTTCTCGCTATTGCAGACTCCGGAGTCTGTGAGCTCAGGGTTGAAAAACGGCTTATTTCCTTTTGAAGGCGCTCCTTCACATAGTCAGGAGCGTCAAGCGTTTTAAGCTTTTCGTTAAATTCGTCGGCGTCTTTGAGATTGCCGTCGCGCTCGCCCAACTCCTCGGCAATAGCCTTTGCCTCCTCGCGAAGAAAATATTCGCGGTTGTTTTCGTCCATCTGCTCCTTTACGCGAATCATTATATCCGACTCAATCTGAAGAACCTTAACCTCGTGTATAAGAAGGTCTATCAGCGTGAGGAGACGGCTTTTAACATTTTTTGTTTCAAGAATTTTCTGCTTGTCGGCCACTTCTGCAAGAAAGTTTTCGGCTATCGAATCGGCAAGCGTTCCGGGATCGCTCTCATCTATGGAAGAAATCAGAGTATCGGGAGAGGATTTTGTGTTTGCCCTGAAATATAAATCAAGAAGAGAATGTATCTGACGGGCTATGGCGCTGTACTCCTCGCCCGAAAGAGTTGAAAAAGAGGTGCGGACTTCCGTAACCGAAGCCTTTATATAATCGCCATCGGTAAAGCATTCTTTCATGGATGCACGGCATATGCCCTCGGCAAGCACTCTTACGCCGTCACCCGGGAGACGGAGAAACTGCTTTATACGAACAACGGTTCCGATTTTATATAAATCGTTTGCGGTCGGCTCTTCAATCATTGAATCCTTCTGAGCTACAAGAAACACAAGACCGTCCGACTCAGACGCTGTTTCAAGTGCGCGTATGGATTTTTTCCTCAAAACGTCAAAATGAAGAACCATATGAGGATATACAACAAGTCCCCTCATTGCTATTGCGGGGAGAGTTTTTGTTATCAATTTGGTCATAAAACTCAGTCCTTATTTATGAATATAATCAGATTATACTATAATGCGACTTAAATTGCAAGTTGCAGATTATTCATCATATTGAATAAAAATGAACGGTCAAGATGAAAATAGCTTAGAGGTGATAGGTATAAAAAAAGTATTTATATATGTTTTTGTACTGGCTTGTGTAAGCTTGTTCTCCTTTTCGGCGGGGGAATATTACACTAAAAGTCAGATTCCTTCCGCAGCGGAGCAGGTCAAAGCAAGAAGCGCCGAAACCGAGACGCCGCAGGCGAGTGTCGAGGCGGGGAAAAGCATTACCGATATAATAGAAGAGTCTCTTCCGAGCGTTGTGGGGATATCCGCAAAAAACAATTCGGCTGATTCCGATGACACATGGAACATGGGCAGCGGAATAATAGTTTCATCAATGGGATATATCATAACAAATCAGCATGTTGTGGGCGATTCTCCAAAAAGAATATCCGTAACCCTCTATGACGGCAGCGTAAAAGAGGGCAAGCTTATCTGGAGCGATAAATCTCTTGATATTGCGGCGGTAAAAGTAGACGGAAATATGCCCTCCGTAGCAAAATTCGGCGAAAGCGACAATATAAAGGTCGGAGAGGATGTTATTGCCATAGGAAATCCCTTAAGCCTGCAATTTGAGCGAAGCGTAACAAAGGGCATAGTGAGCGCAAAAGAGAGGACTATAACGGTAAGCTCCGACGGCGAGAGCATGTATATGGAGGATTTGATACAGACCGATGCTTCGATAAACCCAGGCAACAGCGGAGGACCGCTTATAAATTCAAAGGGCGAGGTTATCGGGATAAATACCATACGCGTTCGGGACGCCGAGGGAATGGGCTTTGCCGTGCCGATAAACATATGCGAAAGCGTAATATCGTCATTAGAAGAGACGGGCAGCTTTGAAACGCCTTATCTCGGACTTTACGCTTATACCTCGCAGACGGCAAAATACCTTAAGAAAAAAGAAGTCGAATCCGAAGGGCTTTTCGTAGTAAGCCTTGACCGTAAGGGACCCGCATATTCGGCGGGCGTAAGATACGGAGACGTGATAGTCAGCGCGAACGGCAAAAAAGTGACGACTATGCTTGCTTTGAGAAGGATATTGTTTTCGGTAAGGAGGGGCGAAGATATTTCTCTCATTATAAACTCCGGGGGCGCGGAAAAAGAAGTTGACGTAAGGGTGGGAACAATGAATTACGAGTACTCGGGAGTCAATCAGTAAAAAAAATAAATAATCGGTTGAAAATGAGCTCCTGCTGTGATATGATATATCAGTAAACGTAGCTTTTGAAAGGGGGAGGTTTAATGGCAAGGTTCTATCTTGCGTCAGCATCGCCGCGAAGGAAGGAAATACTTGAATCCGTCGGAATAAAGGCGGTGGTTGTTCCTTCCAATGTGGATGAATCTGCGGTAAAGGGGCTTCCTCCCGAAAAAAGGGTAATGGAGCTTGCGCTTTTAAAATGTGCAAATGTTGCAAGATGCGCTTCAAAGGGCGATTATGTGATAGCTGCCGATACGCTTGTGGTGTGCGGCGGTTCTGTCATGGGAAAGCCTGTCGATAAAAACGACGCCTTCAGAATGCTCATGAAGCTTTCGGGCAAATGGCACAGTGTGTTCACGGGGTACTGCGTGATAGACGGGAAAACGGGCGAGGCAAGCGCCGCATACGAGGAGACGCGCGTCAAATTCAGGGATATTGACGAATCTGAGGCGCGCCGATACATAGATACGCGAGAGCCTATGGACAAGGCGGGCTCATACGGCATACAGGGAAAGGGAAGGCTTTTCGTCGAAAGGATAGACGGCGATTATTACAACGTGGTAGGTCTTCCCATATGCGCACTCTCCGTGATGCTGAAAAAGGATTTTGGGATTGATATATTGTGAATGAGGATTGATATATATGAGGGGGATTTGTATAGACCTCGGCACGTCAAACACCGTCATTTCTTCGCTCGGAAGAGGTGTGGTTCTCAACGAGCCCAGCGTTGTGACGCTTGATACGGAAAACAGCATTATTACCGATGCGGGGCTTGCATCAAAGGAGGCGTGCGGAAAAACTCCTGAAAATATTACGACAATAAAGCCGCTCCGATGCGGTGTTATAGCCGATTATTCTGCGGCGGAGGGCATGGTCAAGCTTTTTATGAAGCGTGCTTTTAAAAGAGCTGTCTTTACCGGCGTAAACGCCATAGTTTCCGTACCTTCAAACGCTACGCAGATGGAACGCAGAGCCGCAGCCGAAACGCTTCGCAGTCTCGGCGTGAACACCGTTTATGTTATTGAGGGCGCCATGGCTGCGGCGATAGGAGCGGGAATAAACGTTGCAACGCCGGCAGGCAGCATGGTTGTGGATATAGGAGGCGGCACAACGGACGCCGCAGTGATTGCGCTTGGAAAAATTGCGACGGGTATTTCCATAAAAAAGGGCGGAGACGATATGGACAGCGCCATTGCCGCTTATGTCAAGCGCAGGATGAATATGCTTATAGGCGACAATACCGCCGAGATGATAAAGAAAGAGCTTGGATGCGCCGTTCCGAGAAAAGAAATTCTGTCGGGCAAATATAAGGGGCGGGATATTTTTTCGGGTCTTCCGAGGGAATTTACCGTCACATCGGAAGAGGTGCGGGAGGCAATAACAGATGTTCTTCATGACATACTTGAAACGGTGACCTTGGCGCTCGAAAAAACGCCGTCGGAGCTTCTCAGCGATGTAATGGAAAGCGGAATTACCCTGACGGGGGGCTGTTCGGCGATATATGGCATGGAAGAGCTTATTTCAAACAGAACAAGCTTTAAAACCATTGTTGTGAACAATCCCTCGGGATGTACATTAAGAGGCGAAGAAAAGGTGCTTTCGGACAAGCGTTTGCGCCGGTTAAGACAAGCCGTCTGACTTTTGCCGCGTCTTGCGGAAAGGGATGAATTTTATAAGATGAATAAATTTTCAAAAGGTTTTTTCGCGGTCCTCGCGGCGGTAAGCGCCGCTGCGCTTTTATGCATGGCGCTCTCAACGCTTTCGGGAGGCAAAGCAGGGTTTGTAACAAATGCCGTGAATATTGCGGCGCAGCCCTTTTTAAAGGTATTTTCAGCTGTATATGACAAAACCTCAGGCGTTATCGATTCTTTCGTGAACGCAAGCAGTTATGCGGAAGAAAACGAGATGCTTCGGGCAAGAATTGCGCAGATGGAGCAGGACAAAACCGATATAGAAGCCTATAAGGCCGAAAACGAAAGGCTTCTGGCTCTGCTTGATATGAAGTCTTACTCATATGAGATGTCTTTACAGGGCGCGTATGTCATAGGCGGCGAAAACGATAATTGGTACAATGTAATATCCATAGATAAGGGCTCAAGCAGCGGAGTTGCGGTAAACGACGCGGTGATAACGCCTCAAGGGCTTGTAGGGATTGTCAGCGAGGTCGGTCTTACATGGTCAAAGGTGCGCGAGATAACGGACGTGGAATCGTCAATAGGCGCGGTATGTGCGAGAACGGGCGACAGAGGCGTGCTTGAAGGGGATTATGAATTGGCGTCACTTGGACGGTGCCGCTTAAATTACCTTTCAAAGGACGCGTCGATAGTTATCGGCGACAGCATTGAAATATCAGGTACGGGAAGCGTTTATCCAAAGGGTGTTTATATAGGAAAGGTTGTTGAAATATACGATGATGAAAGCGGACTTACGGTGTCGGCCGTAATACAGTCCGATGTGAATTTCAGCTCCCTCGGAGAGGTTTTGGTAGGACGATAAAGAAAGGGGAAAGGATATGAACAGAACATTTAAAATAGTTCTGATGGCAGTTGTCATTTTGCTTGAAGTGTCAGTGCTGTCACGCTTCAGGATATGGTCGTCCGTGCCGAACTATATGTTCGTTTTTCTCCTTGCCTTAACTTGTATTTCCCCTGACAAAGAGAGCATTGTTATTGCGGGGATATGCGGATTTATCGCCGATGTGTTGTCGGGCTCGATATTCGGACTCAACACGCTTTTGTGCATATACCTCACGATTGTATGCGCGTTTGTTGTGAGTACGCTTTATATAAAGAAGATGAAGGTAATTGTTCCGATGGTGTTTGTTCTGCTGTTTTTGTATGAGCTGCTCTTCGGAATACTGTGTTTTTTGACAAGAAAAGCGGATTTCAAACCGATGATGATAATATCTCCGATTCTTCCTGCGGCAATTTTGGGGACGGCGCTCTTTGTTCCGGTATATCTTATACTCGGCAAAGTGCATTTTGAAAAGAAAAGAAAGGGGATAAAATATGAACAGTAGATATCGTATAGTATATTTTATCCTTGCCGTTATCGTATGCGTTTTTATTGTAAGGCTCGTGTCGCTTCAGCTTATTTCGGGAGCCGATTATCTTGAGCAAAGCGAAAAGAGAACCATGAAAACAAAGGTCATTTCCGCGCCGAGAGGCGACATTTATGACCGTTACGGGCGGGTGCTTGTAACCGACAGTATGTCAAATTCCATAGTTATACAAAAGGTTCGCGGGCAGAACGATGAAAAATTAAATGCTGTGATAAAAAATCTCTATATGCTTGCCGAAAGCTGCTCGTATCATGTCTCCACAACATTTCCGATGGAGCTTCAGAACGGGGCATTGTATTTCGTTTTCGAGGAGAGCGAGGATGCGCCGCGGGCAATGGAATATGCCTGGAAGAAAAAGTATTCTTTGAGTACCGACCTTACGGCAGAGCAGGTTTTAGGCTTTTTTGCCGACAAATACGGTGTAAAGGAAAATGACTTGTCATACAGATTGAAAATCACCGCTACGCGCTATGAAATGGAGCTGCGCGATTTTTCATATACGACGGACTTCACCTTTGCGGAGAATATAACAATGGACATGATAACCGCAATTAAGGAGCAGACCAATGCCTTTGCCGGGGTTGATATATCAAGCGATGCGGTGCGAGACTATAAGTATCCGTATACGGCAACGCATATTCTCGGACGCGTAGGCAAGATAAATTCAGAAGAGCTTGAATCGATGCGTTCTGAGGGCTATAAAATGACGTCGGTAATCGGCAAGCAAGGCATTGAAAAGTACGCCGAGGAGTATCTCCGCGGTACCGACGGCGTAGCCGGAGTGGCGCAGACAAAGGAAGGCAGGAGCGTTGCGGAGGAAACGATAGAAGCGGCGGTACCGGGTAAAAACGTGACGCTTACCATTGATCTTGACCTGCAGCAGACAGCTGAAGCCGCGCTTTATGAAACAATACTTTCAATACGGCAGAACGCAGAAAAGGTTATTGAGGGTAAAAATGCGGATTCGGGCGCTGTTGTGGTTGTGGATGTTAATACGGGCGAGGTTCTCGCCATGGCGTCATATCCGACATATGATATAAATACCTTTAATGAGAACTATTCCAATCTTTTAAACGACTCCGCGCGTCCGCTGTTTAACCGCGCAACTGCCGGAGCGTATTCTCCGGGGTCAACATTTAAAATGCTTGTTGCCGCCGCGGCGCTGGAGGAGGGTGTTATAACTCCCAACGAGGTTATATATGATAAGGGAATCTATACTTATTATAAGGATTATCAGCCCCAGTGCTGGTATTACCGCCAGTACGGAATGACTCACGGCGCGGAAACCGTGGCAGAAGCAATAAGAGATTCCTGCAACTATTTTTTCTATGATGTAGGACGGCGGCTTACCATTCGGAAAATTGATGAATATGCCCAAAAATACGGGTTCGGACAGCTTACGGGCATAGAATTGCCGTCGGAAGAGCATGCGGGCGTTGTCGCATCGCCCGAAAACCGCGAGGCAAACGGTGAGGTATGGTATTTGGGCGACACGCTTCAGGCTGCGATAGGTCAGTCGGATACACTTGCAACGCCTGTACAGCTCGCATCATATGCCGCCATGATTGCAAACGGCGGAACACGCTATAAGCTTCATTTGATAAAAAGCATAACCGACCAGTCGGGAGCTACGGTAAAGACTGTTGAGCCCGAAATCTTAAGTAAGGTCGAGCTTTCCGATGAAACATACAGTGTAATAACCAAGGGTATGCGAATGGTTGTAACGCAGGGTACCGGAGAAGCGGCGTTTAAGGACTGCATCGTGGATGTTGCGGCGAAATCAGGCTCTGCGCAGATGGGACGATATACAAACGGTATATATGTTGCCTATGCGCCCTATGACAATCCACAGATTGCCGTAAGCGTCGTTATGGAAAAGTCGGGCGGCGGAAGCGACGCCGCGCCCGTTGCGAGAAAGGTGATTGAAAAATATTTCGGAAACGAAATAGATTACGACGGATTTAAAGATAAAAACGCGCTGCTTAGTTGACGGAGGAAAAATGAGTATCAATATTAAAATGGAAAAAGACCGTCTGCTTCTTAAGCTTGATGAAGGCAAGTCCTTTTCCGAACAAAAAGGCAATATTGAAAAATATCTTAACAGCATGGGCGCCTTTCTGAAAAAGGCGGAGATAAAAGTGGCATACGACGGCGCTGAGCTTAGCTTTTATGAGGAAATGCAGCTTTGCGGGCTGTTGGATCAAGCCTTTGACCGAAAGGTTGACTTTTGTTATCAAAAGAAGCCGCCCGAAGAGCTGATGCGTCATATTCTTGCGGGCGGAGAAAAGCTTTCCCTGAGCATCAAGCGTACCGTAAGGGGCGGAGAAAAAATACACTCAAACGGCGATTTGATGATTTTCGGCGATGTAAATCCCGCGTCCGAGCTTAATGCCGCAGGAGATATATATGTTCTCGGAAATCTGAGAGGGCGAGCTCACGCAGGCACGGAGGGAGACAAAAGCGCCGTTGTATTTGCGGTAAAAATGGATCCCGAGCAAATACAAATAGCCGATGTGACGGCATTTAACCCTAAGACAAAGAGCCTTTCGGGCTGCGCGGCGGCAATATTGAAGGATAATGAAATTTTAATAATGAATTTATAAATTTTGGTAGACTCGCGGCTCATTATGTGGTAGAATATGTTAAAAACTACCAATAAAGGAGAATCACATATGGGTGAAGCAATAGTAATTACAAGCGGCAAAGGCGGAGTGGGAAAGACTACTCTCTCCGCAAATCTGGGCGCGGCTCTCGCGCTTATGGGGAAGAGCGTGCTTCTTATAGATACCGATATAGGGCTGCGCAACCTCGACGTTATACTCGGGCTTGAAAACAGAATAGTTTATGACCTTGTCGATGTGTGCGAAGGAAAGTGCGGATTCAAAAAAGCCGCGATAAGGGACAAGCGCTTTGAAGGACTGTTTCTGATTCCTGCCGCGCAGTCGAGCGATAAAAGCGCCGTAACGCCGCTCCAGATGAAGAATCTGGTACGCAAGGTAAAAGAAGAATATGATTACATAATAATTGACTGTCCCGCAGGGATAGAGCAGGGCTTTGAGAATGCCGTTGCGGGAGCGGACCGCGCGATAGTTGTGGCAGTGCCGGAGGTGTCCTCGGTGCGCGATGCCGACAGAATAATCGGTCTTCTCGAAAAGCACGACATAGAGGATATTAAGCTTGTGGTAAACAGGATCAGGCAGAAAATGGTGGACAACGGAAATATGCTCTCAATTGAGGATATGCTCGATATTTTGGCGGTTGACCTCATAGGCGCGGTTCCCGATGATGAAAGCATTATAATATCTGCCAATAACGGTGCTCCGTGCGTTACGGATACTAAGTCTAAAGCGGGATGCGCGTATAGAAATATCGCCGGAAGGGTGACGGGCGAGCATGTTGACCTGCTTGATTTATCGGAGAAAAAAGGTCTTTTTTCAAGGCTGTTTGAGGTGATCGGAAAATGATGGATTTCTTCGGAAAATCGAAAAAGCGAGCAAAAAAACGGCTCACGTCATGTATTGAGACGGACAGAAACGCGGTCTTGATAAGTACGGTTGAAAAAATCCGATCGGAATTTGAAGAGGCCGTAAAGAAATATGCCGAGCTTGACGGACATGCCGATATAGAAATATCAAAAGAAAATTATAACAGAACATATATTACGGCAGCTGTTTATCTTAAGGGAACAAGGCTGTAGCACAAAAAGGAGAGATAAAAAATGCATATCGCTTTGATAGCACATGACAAGAAAAAAGAGTTAATGGTTCAGTTTTGCATAGCTTACAGGAGCATTTTTGCGAAGCATCATCTTTGCGCGACAAGGACAACGGGCAGTCTTATTGCCGAGGCTACGGGACTTCCCGTGGAAAAGCTTTTGGCGGGGCATCAGGGCGGCGTTCAGCAGATAACCGCGCGCATCGCCTATGACGAGATAGACCTTGTTCTTTGCTTCCGCGACCCTATCACCGCGCGGAGATATGAGCCCGATGTGAGCAATCTTATGAGCCTTTGCGATGTACACAGTGTGCCGATAGCCACAAATTCGGCGACGGCGGAGGTTTTGATACAGGGCTTGGAGAGGGGCGACCTCGATTGGAGAAATATAGTGAATCCGAAAAACAGCGTGCGGTAGGTACGCCGGATTTAATCAGGGATTCTTTAAAGGACAGACTGCTTGCAAGAGTGTGGCTTATTTCCGACCTTCAGCAGTCAATGCCCGAAAAGGCAAGGCGAAGTCTGTATACAGCTCTTGACGATTATTATGCTTTGGGCTTGAAATGCGATAAAATTTGGTATCTCGGCGACAGCGTCGAGGGCAGAGATATGCGCCATCTTGACGAAATGACGCTTATGCAGGAGGAAGCTTTCACTAAGATAGGAATACCTCTTTGCTACGTCATGGGCAATCACGATATGGATACTATGCCGAAGGGCGGACGCGTGCCGTTTTATGATATGGTAAAACGCCACGGCGACTGGAAGTGTGTCAAAGAGTGCGATGAGTTTTATTTTTTTGACACTGTTGCCGATTTTAACGTGTTGTTTGTATCGGATCACTATGCAAAGGATTTTTCATGGTGGGCGTGTCACGGCCGCGTTTACGGAGACGAGGCAAAATATCCCTATAATCAGAGCGATATTGAAAAGCTGAAAGAGAAAATTTCATCCTCTTCAAAAAAGGTAATAACCGTATCGCATTATTCTTATCCCGGCGGAAACAGGGAGAGCGGATTTATGGCAAAATTTCTTCCGCTCCCGGAAAATGTGGTTATGCACATATACGGTCATGCGCATATCGGGGATCGTACATGGGCAGGGAAGGACGCTTTGCGGAAAATCTCATGGGTGAACGGTCAGGATATTCCCCAAGCGGATATTGCCTCCCTTGAGCGCGACAGGGGGAATGCCGTCAGAAGCGCATTTTTGGAGATATATGACGATTTTATTTTGCTCAGCTTCCGAAACCATGATAAGAAAATTTGGACAGAAATTTTCGCGAAAGAATATATTAACTGTTGAAAAGGGCGAATAATGCTGTTATAATGCAGGATAAAGGGTGAGGCTTATGAGTGACAAAGTATATGTTTCTATTGTCGGAGAAAGCGTTGTCAACGGCGAAACCGATAAAACGGAGCTTGTGACGGAGGGCGATTATACATTCCGCGGCGGAAAATATCTTCTCCGATACAAAGAGGGGCTTGTCGAAGGCGAAGAAAACTGCTCCACTATGATAAAATTTGATGAAAACATTATAACAATGACGCGAACAGGCACGTCAAACACTCAAATGATATTTGAACACGGGAAACGCCATTTGAGCCATTACGAAACGCCGATAGGCAGCTTTACTATCGGAATAAGAACCGATAGCCTTCAGGTGGACGTGGGAGAAAACGGCGGAGATGTTGAGATAAAGTATGTGCTTGACATAAATAACGTGCAGTCGAAAAACAATCTTCATATGAATATACGTCCGCAGGCATAGTTACAGAAAGGAAAAACCAATGTACACATTACAAAAGAAGAAAAACGAAATTTATACCTCTGTTGAAAACGCCGTAAAAAAAGCATTTCCCGAATGTGAAGCGCCTTCCTTTACGGTCGAAGAGCCGAGAGAAAAGGCTCACGGTGATTTTGCCGTAAACGCCGCAATGCTTTTGGCAAAGACTCTCAGAAAGAATCCCCGCGAAATAGCGGGAATTATTATTGAAAATATCGATAAGGATGCTCTCGGGGCAGTAAATGTCGAGCTTGCAGGTCCCGGCTTTATCAACTTTACTCTTGATAAGTCTTATTTATATAATGTTCTCGGTGAAATAGAAGCCTTGGGCGCCGATTACGGCAACGCGGATATCGGCAAGGGCAGGAAAGTAATGATAGAATTTGTAAGCGCGAATCCTACCGGTCCCATGCATATGGGTAATGCGCGCGGCGGAGCTTTGGGAGACACTTTGGCGAATGTTCTTCAAAAAGCCGGTTGGAATGTTACGCGCGAGTTTTATATAAACGATGCGGGCGCGCAGATTGAGAAGTTCGGCAAAAGCCTTGAGGGAAGGTATATACAAATTTTAAAGGGCGAGGACGCGGTCGAGTTTGACCCTGAGTGGTATCAGGGCGATGATATAAAAGTTCATGCACAAAATTATATCGATATACACGGTGATTCCCTCCTCGGGCTTGACAGCGGTGAGCGGAGAGCAAAGCTTATTGAATATGCACTTGAGCTCAATATTACATCCCTTCATGATACTCTTGAAAGATATCGTATAAATTACGATGTATGGTTCAGAGAAAGCACGCTTCACGCGTCAAATCAGGTGGCCGAAACGATAGAAATCCTTAAGAAGAGCGGAAAGACCTATGAACAGGACGGCGCTCTTTGGCTTAAATCAACCGACTTCGGCTGCGAAAAGGACGATGTGCTTATCCGCCAAAACGGCATACCCACCTATTTTGCCGCCGATATTGCATATCACAGAAATAAGATCGAAACTCGCGGCTTTGACCTTTGTATAAACATATGGGGAGCGGATCATCACGGGCATATCGCAAGAATGAAGGGCGCGTTGGAGGCAATAGGAATAGACTCTGAAAAGCTTGTTGTTTTGACTATACAGCTTGTAAGGCTTATGAGCAACAACGAAATCGTTCGCATGAGCAAGCGTACCGGTAAAATGATAACGCTGAACGATCTTATTGACGATATCGGCGTTGACGCCGCAAGGTTTTTCTTCAATATGCGCGCTGCGGGAAGTCATATGGATTTTGACCTCGACCTTGCGGTAGAGCAGTCGAATGAAAACCCTGTCTTTTATGTTCAGTACGCTCATGCGCGTATTTGCTCCATAATCCGCCTTTTGGAAAGCGATGGGACAAGCGTGCCTTCAATGTCAGAGGTAGACGTGAATGTCCTGACCCGTCCCGAGGAATTTGAGCTTATGCGCCGTCTCGCGGAGCTTCCGGACGAAATAAGCGCTGCGGCGTCCTCCTTTGATCCGAGCCATTTGACACGCTATGTGATGGATTTGTCGTCTGCGTTCCACTCATTTTATTCGGTATGCCGCGTGAGAGACGATGATGAAAAGGTAAGGGGCGCAAGGCTTAAGCTTGTTGATTCTGCGAGAACGGTAATTAAGATTGTCCTTGACATATTGGGTGTTTCGGCGCCCGAGCAAATGTGATTTGTTTTATTTTTGAAAGAAGGAGTTTTACATTGAACAGAAAAATTAAATCGATTCTCGCGGCAGTTCTTGCCGGCGTAATGACGCTTTCATTTTGCGTTTCTGCCCTTGCCGACGATATCGACGCCGAGGAATCTCAGGCGGTTGTTGAATCGGTGCTTTCCGCTGTCGAAGCGCAGCAGCAGAAGAATGCCATAGCAAGTCTTATAATTACACTTTCCGAAACATATTATTATGGCGTATATGACGAGGATCTGCTTTACAGGGCATTATGCAGTACCATAGATAACGGATATTATGATTTTGACAAGGCTGTCGAGGCCGTTATGAAGGGACTTAAGGACGGTTACAGCGAATATTATACCGCCGAAAGATTTGAAAGTCTGTATTCCTCCATTCAGGGCGAATATTACGGCATAGGTGTTATGATAATGCTCTCGGGCGAGCATGTCGTTATAACAGGCGTATTCCCCGGCTCTCCGGCGGAAAACGCAGGTCTTAAGTCATATGATACGATTCTTTCCATTGACGGGCAGAGCATTGCGGGGCTCAGCACGGCTGACGTTGCGGCTCTTATTAAAAGAGAAAAGGGCGCGCCTGTCAGCATCGGCATCCTCCGCGGCGATACGGAGATGACCGTTGAATGTATATGCGATGAGGTCAATCAGAATCCCATCAGCTACGAAATAATGGAGGACGGTAAAATAGGATACATCTATATTTCCTCCTTTACTGCCAATCTTGATGATTTTATAACCCCTGTTCTTAACGAGTTTGATGAAAAGGGTATAACAGATGTGATTCTCGATATAAGAGATAACGGCGGCGGGGAATTAAATGCCGCAATTGCGTTGGCAAACCATTTTGTCCCCGAGGGCGTAATTACGAAGCTTAAATATAAGGATGAGACAAAAAACGAAGATTTAACCGTCACAAACGGCATGACAAAACCAAAATATAATCTGGTGCTTCTCGTGAACGAAAACAGCGCTTCGGCATCCGAACTGTTTACCGCGGCCGTAAAGGACCGTAAAGCGGGAACCGTAATCGGCGTCAATACCTTCGGCAAGGGAAGTATGCAGACTGTTTTCCGCCTTTCCACAGGCTCGGGAGTTAAATATACAGTGGCAGAATTTTATTCTCCCAACGATAACAGAATCCATACTGTCGGGGTCGCTCCCGATTATACTGTGGAAAATACAGTTTACAGAGTTGACGAAAGTAAATTTGCCCCTGTGGCGCTTGAAAAGCCAAACGACACATCAGACGGGGAGCATATACTTGCGATAGAGGAACGTCTTAACGCGCTCGGCTGCTTTAAGAGCGAACCCGATACCGTGTTTGACGAAGAGACAAGCGACGCCATCCGCTATTTCCAGACTGTCAGAGGTCTTGAAATAACAGGCGAGCCGGATTTTTACACGCTTATCGCCATAAATGACTATATATATGATTTCGAGCTTGAAACCGACAATCAGCTCGAAGCGGCGAAGAATTATATCTTAACCGGAAAGATAGAATGAAAAGTATAAGTTGTTAGCAAAATTAAATGTGAAATGAATTGAAACCTCCCTTTTCGGTATCATATCAAAAAGGGAGAGTTTTTCTTTTCGGTAAACGCCGTTATTTATTATTTCATAATAAAAATCACTGTTGCAAAATTTGACGCGGCATTGTATAATATTCAAAAAAAGAGGATGCTCGGAGGTCATAATCATGAAAAAAACAAAAAAACTGTTAAGCCTGCTGCTTTTTATTACTGTGGCGGCAAGTCTGTTTGCGCCGACGGTTTTTGCCAGTCCTTGCTGCGAGATCGTTATTCAAGGCGTAACCGAGGGTGAGGAGTCGGTAGAGGTTGAAATGAGCTGTTACTTGTATCTTGCGCCGAGGGAGATTGAGGTATATGTGTATATGCAAGACGCCTACAATAAGGCTGCAATTGCATCCGAAACCGTAACAGTTGACTCAACAAATGAAACAGTAACCGTTTCTTTCGACAAATCGGTTTTCCTTGAGGGCTGCACATATAAAATACTTCCTACCTACAAGCAATTATGCTCAATAGGCAATTGCTATGCGGAAGCTTATACATATATCGCAAAAGATGGGACTCCCGTTTTGGATGTTGAGGAAATCGGCGGCAAGCCCTTTGACCTTGCCGGAGGCGCAGAAGCCGTACTCGGGCTGAAGACCGATGCGGCAGGCTTCTATGATTTAAGTATTATTGATGAAACAGGCAGTGTCCGTATATACAATTATTTAACAGGTTACATGGTTTGGTCCGAACGCAAGTATTATGACGGCGGTCAGACGCTGTATTATGTTATAAAAAACGAAGGTGATGTTGATTCAACCATAACGGTGGGATTTGACTATGTCCCTGTTGAGGAAAGCGAATGCCTTATAACCGCCGCACCGGAGAATGACGACAAGTGCTTTTCAATAGAGGGCGGCAGCGGGATGCGAAAAATCAATATTGCGACCAAAGGAGTGTACTGTTTTAAATGCAGCGGCATCGACCTCGCATATTCATATTATCAAATATACGACCAAAACGGAAATTCTGTTGTCAATCTATATAATATAAATAATGAGGTATGTAAACTGCTCAGTCCCGGCAGCTACTATGTGAACTCGGATGATGCCGGAAGCGACGTATGTTTGGATATTTATTACACTGTGCCTGATGAGGCGATATTTGATACAAACTACATTCTGAAAGGCTATGAGGACGAAAATTATTACACTATTACCCTTGAACGTCCGGCGTACATTTCCATAGACAGCGACAGCGGAAACGTCAAAGGAATAATACAGTCGCTCTCCGAAGACAATTCCTTATATATTCCGGACAGAATCGAGGTTTTGCCTGTGGGTAGCTACTGCTTTAATGCTTACAACTACAGCGGAGACGAGGAAACGGAGGATAGCTTCCGTTTGAGCAAAACAGAGGTTGATTCCGTGGTTCTTGATGAGGAAGCCGCTCCTGTATTTACCAACCAACAGGGATTTTGCTTTTATGCATTTATGGCGCCTTATGACGGAGAGTTTGAGTTTGATTTTTCAAAGGGCGAAAGCTCCACCGGAAAATATTTTAATATGGATGACTATTGCAGCGATGACTTCTCATACCGTGAAATGAAAGAGAATGAATGGGTAACCATACGCGTGTACGGAGACGCATCCGAAACTCTTTTGACGGTAAGAGCTGTGGGAGACGCTCAGTTTGCAGAGCTTGCTTTGGATACTCCTCAGCAGATCGAAGCCGAAAAAGGAAGAAGGTTTTATTATTCCTTTACTCCGACGGAAACAGATGCATACAAAATAAAGCTTAACGATATGTATAGAAATATAAAGGTCTATACGGAAAACAATGTTCTTTTTGACGGCAGCGCACAGAACATGAAGCTTTTTGACCTTGAAACCGGGGAACCTGTATATATTGTTGTTATAGGCGGCAGTGTGCAGAATTCCATTGAAATAGCGAAGGGCGTTATAAAGCTTGAAAGCGAAAAAGCCTTTGCGCTTGAACAAACTACATCAACAGATCTGCATTTTTGTCCGGAAAAAGACGGCTTTTACAAACTTAACATACAAAAAAGCGGATATTCCAGATACCTTAACGTTTATGTTAATGACACATATGCCGCATATATAGGCTCACAGAACGGCGCTAATGCCAATGTGACAATTTATGCGCGGGGCGGAGAAAATGTGCTGTTGACCTTTAGCCCCTGCGGAACAGGATACGACTGTACGGCAACCGTTACTGTGACTGAAATAGAAGCCGAGTCTGTTTATGCGGATCAGTCAACAGCCGTTTCATACGGTGCGAATTATATTTTCACACCCGAAGAAAGCGGCGTGTACGGTATTTCCGATGCAAATAATTACATTTCGAGTTTTGAAGTAGTTTCTTCCTTGGGCGGGGAACCCGTTTATAATTACTATGGAGATGCTGTTTTCGGCGCTGTGGCGGGTGAAAAATATCTTTTGAGCGTAAACGTCAGCGATGACATAATTATCGGCAAAATATCCGCGGAAACGGCAGAGCTTAACACACTCTATACTACAGGAGCGGAAAGAGCGGTATTTGAAGCTGATATACCTGCCGACGGATATTACCGCATTGAAAATAATTTGTCAAATACAGACATGAGAATACTTTTTAACAACGAGTGGACAATGGTGTCGGGTACATATTCAAATCTGTTCCCGCTTAAAAAGGGAACCGCTTATATTATGACTACCCCGATAGAATATAACGACGCATCAGATGCAAAGGCAGCCTTTAATATAGAGCCTTCGGACAGTGAGACAGAAATGTCAATTTCCGTAGAGGACTTATTCTATTTGCCGTTAGAAAAAGCTTGCGCAAGCTTTTTGGTGACAGCCCCCGAAGGGAAAGAGGTTTCCTACGGGTTTGAATATACCTGTGAGGATGGCGCAACGGGTACGATTGAATACGGATATGAGTCCATGTTTTGCAGCGACAGGCGTTATACTCAAGTTACATATATCAGTGAGCTGAGTTTGGGCAGTACATACACAATAAAGCCGTTTTTGTATCCTGCCGATTCGATTGATGAAAAGGTATACGGGGAGGAAAAAACCGTTACCTTAAAAGAGGCAAATACAGAAAGGCTTTTGTACAGATCAACTCCCGTCAGCATAAGGGTGCATGACAACTACCATTATCTGAGCAAAGAAATATATATGGAATTTGTTCAGCCGGAAAATGCGCCTGATAAAACCTATATAACCGTTCCCGACTATATAGGCTACTTTAGTGTTTACGATGAAAAGTTAAATTATGTATCAACCAAATACGATGAGAACTTCAAGGCATACTATCAACTTACTCCTAACGAAAAATACTATATCGTGGCACAAGCCTACGGCGATGGCAACGCTCCGATAATTGTTTCATCACTGCCCGAAAGCTACAGTATAAGCAATGCGACCGTTAATAAGGCGGAAGGCACCGTCAGCTTTACCCTCCCTGATGCGGCCGTTCAAGGCTCGGCGGTTTACGCGGCGCTTTATGACAAAGAAGGGACGCTGACAGCAATTTGCGGGACAGACGAGCCATATGGAGAACAGAGCCTAAAGTTTGAAAGTATGAATGACGCCAAAGAATGCAAATTGATATATGTGATTAAGGATTGTCTCCTACCGCTTTGTGAAAGCACGGTACTGCGGCTTGAAGACTGATGATTTTATAAACAAAGCCTTCGTATATTTATCAGCCTCATTTAATATATATTCTCCGAGGTGATAATTTGAAAGCAGCGCTATATGTACGACTTTCAAAAGAGGATTTAAGGCTCGGCGGCGAGGAGAGCGAGAGTATTGAAAATCAAAAGCTGCTCTTACAGGAGTATGCCGAAAATCACAGTTGGGGAATCTATAAAATATATTCCGACGACAACATGAGCGGAAAATACTCCGATGAGGACGACAAGAGAATCGGTTTTCACGAGATGATAAATGACGCGAGGAGGGGACTGTTTGACATTGTGCTATGCAAAACCCAGTCCCGCTTCAGCAGAAACGCATCCGTAGTGGAAAAATATGTGGAGCATTTATTTCGTGAATGGAACATAAGATTTGTAACCGTGGTTGACAATGCGGATAATTTTGACACACGAAATAAAAAGGCGCGCCAGATAAATTCCCTTGTAAACGAGTGGTTTTTGGAGGACTTATCGGAGAACATAAAAGAAGTGTATCTGTATAAAATGAAAAACGGTGAATACCTTGCGCCCTTTGCGCCGTTCGGCTATAAAAAGGATGCTGAGAGGAAAAATCATCTTATAGTTGATGAACGGCTGAGAAACGTTGTTAAGAGTATTTTTTCGATGTACCTTGAAGGGCTTAGCGGAGCGCGGATTGCAGAAAAGCTGAATGAGCGCTCGGTACCGTCGCCTTACTGCGTACTGACGGGCGTAAAAAAACCTTGGCGCGGGGATGCGGTCTACAGGGTGCTTCACAACAGGGCATACATAGGTTCAGCCCATCAGCACCGAGAGGAGACTTACAGCTACAAAAGCCGCAGAAGGAAGAAAATCCCCGAAAACGAACAGATAGAGATTAAAAACACGCATGAGGCGATAATCGATATTGATGAATTTGAGGCGGTTCGGGCAAAATTATCGCAAAGGCGGAAAAAGAGCGAGAGACACAACGCCCTTTTTTCGGGTGTTCTCATTTGCGGAGAATGTAAATGCAATATGCACACGAACACTAATTCCTATAACAGAAGATATTACAGGTGTAAAAACCCTTCCTGCAGCTGTTTGAAAAAGGGGATACGCGAGGAAACGGTTCTTGAATGGACTGAGGAAAACGGAATTGATATATTTGAAGTGGGGCTGAAAATAGAAGCGGAATACAAAAATTCATGGAGCCTCATTTTTTGCGGCTACGGTCGATGACCCGTGCAATCTTTTTGAAAAAATTTCCTTTCCTGTAGATGAATTCTTCCCTCCGCGTCAGAGCGCCTTTGAAACCGATGCTCCAACGTCGGGCTGCGGAAGCAATTGCGGCGACAACTGATACATCGGCGATTTCGCTTACGAAGTGCCTTCACAAAGGCATTTCTAACCGATTAAAGGTGTCAAAATCCACGCGCATATCGCGGATTTTAACGGATTTTGTTTTTAAATACATCGAATTTAAGTTTTTCGGCAATCTGAGGGCGATTTCCGTTCGGAATATCGCCCTCGTTTTACATAAATTGAGCCGTATTTTAAATCGATTTGTGCAGATAGTAACAGCGTATTGGGGGCAAGGACATGTGCGAAAGCTTCGGCAGGCTTAAAGGCAAGAAGGTCTGCGGCAAAAATAACGGCAAATACTTCGGAAGGCTTTCGGACATAATCGTCAATAAGGGTACAAACATGATTATTGGTATTGTTTCAAAAAATGATTCGCTGATATATCGCCACAGACTGTTTCTGAAGGACGATATAGAAGGAAGCGATGAGGTGCATGTATATGTGAAGGGGCACGGTGAGAGACTTCTTAAATCATCGCAAAAAAATAACGAATTTCAAAGTATTGAAAATGATATCTTCAGGAAAAAGGCGGTCTTTTCCGACGGATCTGAGGCAGGAAGGATACAGAATATAAATCTGAACCTTGAAAGCGGAACCATTGTCGGATTTGAGATAGGCGCCTCCATAGCTCAGGATCTTTTAACCGGACGAAAAATGTGCCGAACCCGAGATACAATAACGATAAGCCGCGGCAGTATTGTTCTGCAGGACGAGTATAAAAAAATATTTTTTTGACGAGGTGTTAAAAATGCGCAGCGCAAAGGGCTTCACAACGGGACTTCTCACGGGAGCCGTTGTAGGCGGAATCATGGGAATGGTAATGGATCCCATAAAGGACAAGGAGTCCAAGAAAATGAGGAAAAGTGCGGGAAGCATTATCCATTCGGTAGGAAATATTGTAGATGGCTTTGCGGAGATGAAAGCGTAAAGCAACGGGCGAAAAGCCCGTACATAGGAGGGAGAGTCGTGAAGGACAGAGAGCTTTTAATAACATCGATAATATTCATGTGCCTTTTTCTGTTTGTGATAATCGCCGTATTCTCGCCTCTCAGCAAGGTATTTTTGCCGTTTATAACCTCATTTATGCTGTGCTATTTTTTTGCGCCTTTGGTGAATATTTTGGAAAAGCTTAAAATAAAGCGTATTTTCGGGACGGCGGTTGTATATGCCGTTTTCTTTTCCGCGCTCGCTTTCATCTTGATATACGCTTTTCCGCTCATATACGAAGCCGTAAAGGAGCTTTATTCTCTTTTCGCAATTGAAGCGGAGAAACGGGGAATAGACATTTATTCCTTTGATTTTGTGTCGAGCGGCGCAGATAAAATTTATACAATGGGAATCGGCGCGGTAAAAAAGGGTGCGGCGGGATTTGTTGGAGCCGCCGCATCATTTTACATCATAACGGACATCAAAAAAGTGAAATCAATTTTTGCCGAATTTGTGCCGGACAAGCTCAAGCCGTCGTTTCACATTCTTATAGACGACACCGCATCGTCATTTAACGCTTTTTTTCGCGGTCAGATTGTTATAGCTTTCATTTTATTTCTGTTGGAGGGAACACTTCTTTTTGCCCTTGGGATTCCATATGCGTGGCTGCTTGGGCTTATGGGAGGGCTCCTTGATATAATACCGTATGCGGGAGCATTCGCGGCAATTATAATTATGTGCGCCGTGACGCTTGTAAGCGCTCCGAAAAAAATACTTTTCGTCTTAATAGGCTTTTTTATTATACAGCAGCTTGAGAATAACGTCATATCTCCAAAGGTATCGTCAGATTCTCTGTCAATACACCCTGCCGCTGTGATACTTACGCTTTATGTCGGCTCCTTCGGCGGTTTTTGGGGAATCCTTCTTGCGGTTCCGCTTGCCTGTGTGTTCAGGAAAATTACTCAGCGGCTTTTGCAGGCTCTGATATAAAAAACTCTTGCGGAATCCCGAATTAAATGATATGATATTTCTTGGCTGAGGGGGTTGCGGGATGAACGAAAGCGAAAAAAATTTTTTAATACTGCTTAACAGAGCGGTGCATAAGAGAAATATTGAATTGGTTACGCCGATAGATTTCAAAGCAATATTGCATCTTGCGGAGGAGCATAATCTTCTTTCGATGGTTTTTGAAGTGCTTTGCCTCGAACCCGACTTTATGAATCAGCCGGAGTATCACAGTATGAAGCAAAAAGCCGCTGCCCTTGTGATGATGCAGATCGGCAGGACAAACAGCTTCTTAAAGCTTTACAGGGCGCTGTCGGATAAAGGCTTCCGTCCGATAGTTTTAAAAGGGATTGTTTGCCGGAGCATGTACGGCGAATTGTGCGACCATCGACCCTCCGGCGACGAGGATTTGCTTATTAAGGCAAGCGAATTTAATTCCATATGGAAAATACTTGAAGAGCAGGGCTATTATACAAACAAAAAGCTTACCGACTCCAATTTAAAAAAGCTCCATGAGATAAGCTTTTGGGGGAAGAACACAAAGCTTCACATAGAGCTGCACCTCAGCCCGATAGGGCATGAAAATGACCTCCGCTCGCAAATGGATAAGTATTTTTCAAATGTACAGGAAAATTATAGAGAACTGAATATAAACGGTATAACCGTGAGGACAATGAATCATACCGATCACTTTCTTTTCCTCGTGTTTCATTCATTTATGCATTTTACGGCGGGCGGTCTCGGAGTAAGGCAGATGCTTGACATCCTTTTGTATTATGAGCAGTTTTGTTCCGAGCTTGACATGGATTATCTGGAAAAAGCGTTTAAAGAAACACATACAAGTCCGTTTATTGCAGACCTTATATATCTTGGAAATAAATATCTCGGCTTTGATTTGCCGCAGCTGTTTTCACCGAATTGTCCGGAGGATTTGATAAGCGACATTCTCGGCTGCGGCGCATTCGGCAACTGTACGCAGGTATACCGTTCGGCGCAGCCGCTTGTTAACGCTGCCGTAAAAAGCCGTACAAGCGTAGGATTAGGTAAAAAAATCAGGACTGCGGCAGAGACTGTTTTCCCGGGCAAGACAAGGCTTATGAATGTATATCCCGAACTCAATGAAAAGCCTTGGCTAATCATAGTAATTTGGTGCAAGCGGTGTAGAAAGTTTATCCGTCATAACAGCGAAAACGGCGGCAATCTTGTCGGGGAGAGCATTAAGCTCGGTAAAAAACGTATAGAATTACTTAAAAAATATGATGTTTTATAAAGAATCGCCGATTAAAAAAATTTCCGGTGCGGCAAGCTTTCATGCCTTGCGGAAATTTCAATGAACGCGATAGCGAAAGGTCAAAAATATCTAAAGGTGTACCTCCGAACGATACAGAAATAATTCAGATGATACGACAAAAGCTCTTGCGACGATTAACCGCAAGAGCTTTTGCAATTCTGTTTATTATTTCAACGGAAATATTCAGCTTATGACGGGCGGGTAAAACCCGGCATATATCCTTTCCGAAGCGATTGAAAAACAGGTTTTATTACTCATTTCAAGATACATCATAAGTACTGTTTTGATTGTTTAATTGCTTTTTTAATAAAGTAAGCGCCATTGCCGACACTAAACAATATCCCATAATCGCAGGAAATGCTGACTCAATACCAAATCTGCCGCCGGTCAATAAAACATTCGTACTAAGCAATTCATATCTATAAAGGGAATTTGTTGTAATACCGTTAGCCGGAACTTCGACTATAAGAACTCCGCCGAGAATAATCGCGTTCCATAAAGAGTGTACTATTGCGCCCGACCATATTGTTCCGCTTTGCAATGCGATCAATGAAAACATTACTCCGACAGAAGTGCCTGCTGTAATCAATAACAGCATATCAATAAATTCCAAACGCATATTAAGCGTATGCATAAGAGCAAATAAAACCGACGGAGCCAATACTGCTGCCGTTTTGTTCCATTGGCGTTCAATTGTGCGCATTATCAGCCCTCTGAAAATAAATTCCTCACAAACTCCCGAAGCAAGTCCTACGGGAAATATTGCGTTAATCAAATAGAATGATACGCCTGACGCATTATCATTTTTAATAAGCTGACCGTCTGTAAAAAACAGATAAAATGCCGTTATTGCCAACGGAAAA
>CAZIBK010000001.1:0-17780 GCA_964537125.1 uncultured Oscillospiraceae bacterium | reverse complement strand
TTGTCCATTGACGTACCCAACAAAATTATCAAATTGTTAGAACTCAGTATCCGGCGGCGCTTTTACCGCTATAGCGTTATCCTCTGTTTGCGGTTTTACCGATACTAATCTTGAATAATACGCAAGCGTCTTATCCTTCCAATCCTCAGGGAACAGATATATACGCATTATTAGCGCCGATACAGTCAAAATTTTATATAGTAAATCAATATATGAAATTCAGGATGAGTCGAACTTGAAATTTTGTATTCTTAACAGCGTTAAAGTTGACATTTATCGAAAAATGCTATATAATCATAGAAAAATCATGGAAATTTTATTAAGAAGGTGTAAGTATGCTTACCTTGGATAAAATATATCATGCCTCTCACGTGCTGAAGGATGTTATCAGAACTACCGATTTGATAAAAGCGCCGAAGATAAATCCCGAAAGCGATATTTATCTTAAGCCTGAAAATTTGCAGATAACAGGTTCCTTTAAGGTAAGAGGCGCATATTACAAGATATCTCAGCTCAGCGCGGAAGAAAAGGCGAAGGGCGTTATCGCATGCTCTGCGGGAAATCACGCACAGGGCGTGGCTCTTGCGGCGCAGAAAGCGGGAATAAAATCTCTCATATGCCTGCCTGACGGCGCGCCCATATCAAAGGTTGAGGCAACAAAGAGCTACGGCGCCGAGGTGTGCTTGGTCAAGGGCGTATATGATGATGCGTATAACAAAGCGCTCGAACTGAAAGAGGAAATGGGATATACCTTTATTCATCCCTTTGACGATGAATTTGTTATTGCAGGGCAGGGTACTATCGGTCTTGAAATACTTGATCAGCTTCGTGACGTTGAGGCGGTAATTGTTCCTGTCGGCGGCGGCGGACTGATATCGGGCGTTGCGTTTGCCGTTAAATCTCTTGATCCGAGCATCAAGGTTTACGGTGTTCAGGCGGCAGGCGCGGGAAGCATGGTCAACTCTGTGCATGATCATAAGATTGAACGGCTTGATTCTGTTGCAACTATTGCCGACGGAATTGCCGTAAAGGAGCCCGGCAAGATAACCTTTGACATGTGCGGAAAATATGTTGACGATATAGTCACTGTCACCGACGATGAAATATCAAGCGCAATTCTTGCTCTTATCGAGCAGCACAAGCTTATTTCCGAGGGCGCGGGCGCTGTATCGGTAGCTGCCGCAATGTTTAACAAGGCGCCCGTTAAGGGCAAAAAGACAGTTTGCCTCGTTTCGGGCGGCAATATTGATGTTACGATTCTTTCCCGCGTAATCAAGCGCGGCTTACTGAAAAGCGGAAGATCCGTTTCCCTCGTCATTGAGCTTGTCGATAAGCCCGGACAGCTTCAGGGCGTTTCCGAGATTATTGCCCGTCATGGCGGAAATGTTGTTTCCATTCATCATGAGAGGGCGAATGAAAATTCCGATGTAAACGGCTGCTTCCTAAGAATAGTGCTTGAAACAAGGAATTTTGAACATATAAATGAAATAAAAGACGATCTTATCTCCTCGGGTTATAAGCTCGTATAAAGAAAGGGTGTTTATAAATGGCGGAAAAAATTTATACTAAAACGGCTCCCGATGCAATCGGTCCCTATTCTCAGGCAATAAAGGCAGGCGGTTTTGTTTTTACCTCCGGTCAGATTGCGATCAATCCGGTAAGCGGAAGCGTAGAGGCAGATACAATTGAGGGTCAAACCGAACAGGTAATGAAAAATCTCGGGGAAGTACTCAAGGCTGCGGGTTCTTCCTTTGATAAAGCTGTGAAAACGGTGTGCTTTCTCAAAAATATGAGTGATTTTGCCGTATTCAACGAAATATACGGCAGATATTTCACTTCTAAGCCTGCACGCAGCTGCGTTGCGGTAAAGGAATTGCCGAAGGATGTACTCGTAGAGGTTGAGGCTATAGCGGAGGCGTAAAATTCAGGGCGGCATAGCAAAAGGTATGCCGCCCGTCATGCGTCTGCGCCATCGATTTATTTTGTACAGCAGATTAAACAGATTATCTTTTATTCATGAAAAAATTACTGATTCATAAATTATTATGGGCGGTGATTTTTTGAAAAAATCGGTGATAATTTTTACGTTGCTGTTTTTATTTATTCGTGCGGATATTTCCCATGCCGATGTAGATGTTTCGGCAGCAAGCGCCATAGTTATAGACGCGTCTTCAAACCGCGTTCTTTACGAAAAGGACGCCTACACAAGGCGAGGAATGGCAAGCACCACTAAAATTATGACGGCGATACTCGCTATTGAAAATCTCGACATGAATGATATTGTTACGGTAAGTCCCTTTGCGTCGGAAACAGAAGGGTCGTCTATATGGCTCTCTCCGGGGGAGCACATGAGTGTGGAGGATTTACTCTACGGACTTATGCTTGCAAGCGGTAACGATGCCGCGGCGGCATTGGCTGAGTACACCGCCGGAGGGGTTGACTCATTCACGCTTCTCATGAACGAAAAGGCAAAGGAGATAGGCTGCCGCTGCACCTCCTTTACGAATCCTCACGGGCTGCCTGACGAAAACCATTACACTACCGCATACGACCTTGCCCTCATAGCCTCCTATGCAATGAAAAACTCCGTATTTAAGGAAATTGTATCAACCAAAAATAAAGTCATTTCTTGGGAGGGCTCCGAATGGGACAGAAGCTTGTCAAATCATAATAAGCTTCTGAATATGTATGACGGATGTGTGGGAATCAAAACAGGTTTTACGAAAAAAGACGGCCGCTGCCTTGTTTCATGTGCCGAGAGAAACGGAATCACTCTGATAACCGTAACGCTTTCAGCCCCTGACGACTGGAACGACCATATGTCGCTTATGGATTATTGCTTTGATACATACTCTCCGTACACAGTTTGCGAAAAAGGGGAGAGCGCAGGCACATACAAAACCGAAGGAACAGACAAAGAAGAAATAAAGCTTTATTATGGGGACGGTTTCACTGCTGCAATTACTGCGGACGAGGAAAGCAAAATATCGCGGAAGGCTGTATTTGATGTTAAATATCCGATAAAAAAAGGGCAAAAAGTCGGAAGACTTGATATATATTACGACGGCGCTTTGATCGGAAGTGTTGATATTCTTTCGGCGGAAAACGCATCTGTCAAGCAAACCGTGTTCGGAACAATGCAAAATTTATTTAAGGGGATAATAAAAAGGTGAGATTACAAAAGTACATGGCTCAATGCGGCGTTGCTTCAAGGCGCGCCTCAGAGCGGATAATTTTACAGGGAAGAGTAACCGTCAACGGCGAATTGATTGATTATATGGGATATGAAGTCGATCCCGACAGAGATAAGGTCGAAATAGACGGTGAGGAAATAAAACCCGAGGCAAAGAAATATTATATTCTTTTAAACAAGCCGAAGGGCTACGTTACGACCGTTAAGGACGAGTTTGACCGTCCCACCGTAATGGAGCTTGTAAGAGACGTCCATGCGAGAATATATCCTGTAGGAAGGCTTGACTATGACACATCAGGGCTTTTAATAATGACAAACGACGGCGAATTTGCAAATATTTTAACTCATCCGAGTCATTCCGTTGAAAAGGGATATATTGCAACTCTCAACACAATGCCCGATTCCGAGGCGATAAAACAGCTTCGCGCTGGGATAGAACTTGACGGAAAGCTGACCGCTCCGGCGAAGGTGGAAATATTAAAGCCTCTCAAACGGAACTGCGAGATAAAGGTGACAATACACGAAGGCAGAAACCGTCAGGTCAGAAGAATGTTTGAGGCAGTAGGCGCCGAGGTAGTGTCCTTGAAGAGGATATCGGTCGGCGGCGTAACCCTCGGCAATCTTCCCGAAGGAAAATGGCGGAGCTTAAACGACGCGGAGCGCCATAAGCTGATTGGGAAAGGTAAAAAGAATCATGAAAAATAACGGAAGCTTTAATATCAGCTCTATACGGTATTTTATGCTACAAAATAAACAAAAAATATCTCAAAAAATTATTGATAATTCCAAATAATTAATATATAATTAGAGAGTACGGGCAATTTTTAAGACATTTAGGAGGTATAGAATATGAGCATTGATGAGAAGCTCGAACAGCGCAACTCCTCTAAGAAAAAAATTTCAGAGGGCGGCGGTGTTGAAAAGCAGAACAAAGTAAAAAGCTCAGGCAAAATGCTTGCCGGTGAAAGAGTGTCCGCGCTTTTTGACGAAGGAAGCTTTATAGAGCTTGACGCCTTTGTTTCTGCGCGCGGTAAAGATACCGCAGCGGACGGAGTGGTTACCGGCTACGGCACCGTGGACGGAAGACTCGTATTTGCTTATGCACAGGATCCTACTGTTATCGGAGGCTGTATCGGCGAGATGCACGCGAAGAAGATTTGCAAGGTGTTTGATATGGCGTCAAAAATGGGTGCGCCTGTTGTCGGAATGCTTGATTCCAACGGTGCGCGTCTTGAAGAGGGCGTAGAAGCACAGGCTGCTATCGGCGAAATCATGGCATCGTGCGCAAGGGTTTCGGGTGTAGTTCCCCATATTTCTCTTGTTCTCGGTACATGCGCAGGCTCTGCTGCCTTAATTGCCGAAATGAGCGATTTTGTTATTATGAGTGAAAAGAAGGGTGCTTCTCTTTTCGTAAATTCGCCCTCCGTTGTAACTGCCACCACAGGCAAAAAATATGAGGCAAACGCCGCAAGCTGCGCTTCGGTAAGCGGAAATGCGCACTTTACCGCCAAGGATGATGAAGCAAGTATCGAAACGGCAAAGCTTCTTTTAAGCTATCTTCCTTCCAATAATCTTTGCGATGCTCCCGAGCTTGAATGTACGGACGATCTTAACAGAGTATCGGAAAGCTTTATGAATGTTGACGGCGAATATGACGTAAGAAGCCTTATAGCGGCTGTCGCTGACGACGGCGCTTTCTTGGAAATTCACAGTACATATGCGACCGGAGCCGTTACGGGCTTTATCCGCCTTAACGGTGTCACAGTGGGCGTTGCGGCAAATCAAGGAAACGAAAAGGGTTCTGTTCTCAGCGGACAGGCTATTGAAAAAACAGCTCGATTTGTAAGATTCTGCGATTCCTTTAATATTGCAATTCTGACATTTACAGACGTTGAAGGCTTTGCAGTAAGCGCCGATGAAGAAAATTGGGGTATTGCGAGAAAGGGAGCAAGACTTCTGTATGCTTTCACTGAGGCTACCGTTCCCAAGGTAAATGTAATCGTTAAAAAGGCATACGGCGGAGCTTATGCCGCCATGAATTCAAAGCAGACAGGCGCCGATATCGTTTTGGCGTTTCCCTCGGCTGAAATCGCAGCTATTGCGCCCGCAGCAGGCGTAGGGGTACTTTACGCAGACAGACTTCATGCGGGGGAGAGCAGGGAAGCTCTTACGGAAGAATATAAAGAGAATGTCGCATCTCCTTATAATGCGGCAAAGCTGGGCTATGTAGACGATATTATTATCCCCGGCGAAACCCGCCCGAGAGTTATTGCAGCGTTTGAAATGCTCAGAAGCAAGCGCGTAAGCGCTCCTTCGCGAAAGCATGACAACATGCCGCTTTGATAAGGGGTGTTAAGATGGATATTCAGGATATTATAATGCAGGGCGTGGTAATAACAATACAGGGTATTGTAGTTGTCTTCGTAATTCTTATTTTGATAATGCTTATTATTCAGGCGATGGCTTTGATATCTACAGGCGGTAAAAAGAAGGAGAAGCCTGTGGTTGAAGCTCCCGCTGCGGCTCCTGTTGTTGAGGAAGAAGCCGTTGACGAGGGCGAGCTTATTGCCGTTCTCACAGCAGCCGTTGCCGCTTGTATGGGTCAGAGCGCGGCAAGCGTAAATATCAAAAGCTATAAAAAAGTTTCCTCGGCTTGGGGCAATGCCGCAAAACGTGAAATTCTTGATAACAGATTTTAAGGAGGTACATATTTGTGAGAAAATTTATTATTAATGTTAACGGTAATTCCTATGAAGTTGAAGTTGAAGAGGTGGGCGGCGCTTCCGCTCCCGCCGCACCTTCCGCGCCTGTTGCCGCGCCTTCCGCTGCGCCCAAAAAGGCAGCCGCTCCCATAGGCAAGGGTACTCCGGTAAAGGCTCCCATGCCCGGAACAGTTCTTGATATAAAGGTATCGAACGGTCAAAGCGTAAAGCCCGGGGACGTACTTGTTATTCTCGAAGCAATGAAGATGGAAAATGAAATTAAGGCAGGTTCAGCAGGTGTTGTCACCGTCGTTACCTCCAAGGGCTCCAGCGTTAATACAGGTGATGTTCTTGTTACTATCGCCTGAAAATATTAACGCAGATTGGAGAGTGATTAGAAATGTTGCTTGAAGGTTTATTGAGCTTTGCTCAGAAGACCGGTGTTTACGAGATTGTAATTAACTTTGCTTCAGGCGGTTGGAAAACACTCGTAATGATTCTTATAGCGTGTGTGCTTTTCTATCTTGCAATTGTTAAGAAGTTTGAACCGCTTCTGCTTTTGCCGATTGCATTCGGTATGCTTTTGTCTAATCTTCCTCTCGGTGAAATAATGCACCCTGAGTATTTCATAGACCCGGCGTATCTTGTCAACGGCAAAGACCTTGACTTCGGATTGATATTGCACGAGGGCGGTTTGCTTGATTTATTGTATCTCGGCGTTAAGCTCGGTATTTATCCGCCTCTTATTTTCCTCGGTATAGGCTGTATGACAGACTTTGGTCCGCTCATTTCCAACCCGAAGAGTATTCTTCTCGGCGCGGCCGCTCAGCTCGGCGTATTTATTACGTTTTTCTGCGCGGTTCTCCTCGGCGCTTTTCAAATCGGCGGCTTCGGCGCTGACGGAACGGTCGATACAATATTCAAGGAGGCGGCGTCAATAGGTATCATCGGCGGCGCTGACGGTCCCACGGCTATTTTCGTCACAAAGACGCTTGCTCCGTCCCTTCTTTCGGCAATAGCTATCGCGGCTTATTCCTACATGGCGCTTATCCCCATGATACAGCCGCCTTTCATGAAGCTTATCACAACAAAGAAAGAACGTCAGATTGTAATGGAGCAGCTTCGTCCCGTAACGCAGAGAGAAAAGATAATTTTCCCGATTGCAGTTACACTTGTCGTTGTGCTTCTTGTTCCGGACGCGGCTTCTTTGGTCGGTATGCTTATGTTCGGTAACCTTATTAAGGAATCAGGAGTTGCGGACAGACTTTGTAAGACCGCGCAGAATGAGCTTATGAATATTATAACGATTTTCCTCGGTGTAACCGTTGGCGCTACCGCAAAGGCCGACACCTTCCTCACACCGAAAACGCTGCTTATCATATGCCTCGGTCTTGCCGCATTCTGCGTAAGTACGATTGGCGGTCTTCTCCTTGCAAAGCTTATGTGCCATCTTACGGGCGGTAAGATTAACCCTCTTATCGGCAGCGCAGGTGTAAGCGCCGTTCCTATGGCTGCCAGAGTCGCGCAAAAGGTAGGGCAGGAGGAGAATCCCACAAACTTCCTTTTGATGCACGCTATGGGTCCGAATGTTGCCGGCGTTATCGGCAGTGCGGTTGCAGCCGGTATATTCCTTGCTAACTTTGCTTAATATTTGATTTGAAGGAGGTAATTACAATGGCAAATATTAAACCGGTAAAAATTACAGAAACAGTCCTTCGTGATGCACACCAGTCACTTATTGCCACAAGAATGACTACTGAACAGATCTTGGGCATTGTTGATAAGCTTGATCAGGTAGGATATAATTCCCTTGAGGCGTGGGGCGGAGCTACGTTTGATGCGTGCCTTCGTTTCCTCAATGAGGACCCTTGGGAAAGACTCAGAAAAATCAAGGACAAAGTAAAGAAGACTCCTCTTCAGATGCTTTTCCGCGGTCAGAATATACTTGGATATCGTCATTACGGCGATGACGTGGTTGAATATTTCGTTCAAAAGTCAATCGCTAACGGTATTGATATTATAAGAATTTTCGACGCCCTTAACGATGTCCGCAATCTTAAGACGGCTATTAACGCCACAATTAAGGAAAAAGGTCATGTTCAGGCCGCAATTTCTTATACACTCAGCGACTACCATACAAACGAATCCTTTATAAAGCTTGCAAAAGAGCTTGAAGAAATGGGCGCAAGCTCCATCTGCATTAAGGATATGGCAGGTCTTCTCACACCTTTCGCCGCATATGACCTCGTATCAGGCATGAAGAAGGCAGTTAAGATTCCGATTCAGCTTCACACGCACTATACAAGCGGTTTGGCTTCGATGACATATCTTAAGGCTATCGAGGCAGGCGTTGACGTTATCGACTGCGCTATGAGTCCTCTTGCTCTCGGCACATCCCAGCCCCCGACGGAATCTATGGTAGCAGCTCTTAAGGGAACGCCCTATGATACAGGCTATGACCTTAACCTTCTTTCTGAGATTGCCGATTATTTCCGTCCTCTCAGAGAGGAATATATCAAGAGCGGTCTGCTCAATCCCAAGGCTCTCAGCGTAGATGCAAATACTCTGAAGTATCAGGTTCCCGGCGGTATGCTTTCCAACTTAATTTCTCAGCTTAAGCAGCAGGGGAAGGAGGATAAGTACGAGGAGGTTCTCAACGAGGTTCCGCGTGTAAGAGCAGACGCAGGTTATCCTCCGCTTGTTACGCCCTCCAGCCAGATTGTCGGAACACAGGCGGTTCTCAACGTTATAACAGGCGAGCGCTATAAGATGACAACGAAGGAATTCAGAGGTCTCATAAGAGGCGAGTACGGCAAAACCCCGGCTCCCATATCTCCTGAATTTAGGAAGAAGATTATCGGCGACGAACCCGTTATCGATTACAGACCCGCCGATAAGATTCCGAACGAGCTTGACACCTTCAGAAGTGAAATTTCCGAATATATCGAACAGGATGAAGATGTTCTTTCATATGCACTCTTCGGACAGGTTGCAGTTAATTACTTTAAGTACCGCCAGGGGCAGAAGTATAAGATTGACCCTGAGCTGGCAAACACGGAAGAAAAAACTCATCCCATATGATGAGATAAAATCTTTACAAAATGCCCGAGAAGCTTCGGGCATTTTGTAATAATTCACGGAGTTTTGTTATGTTTACTATAAAAGAGGAAATAATTGAATTATCAAAAGAAACAGAAAAAGAAATCGAACCTATTTTCAAAAAAACAGATGACATTGCTCAGTACAATCAGGAAAAGGTTCTGAAAGCCTTCATTGAAAACAGAGTGAGCGATTCCCACTTTAATCACACAACAGGCTACGGCTATGACGATGTCGGCAGGGAAGTGATAGACAAAATATACGCTTCGGTTTTCGGTACGGAAGACGCTCTTGTGAGGCACAATATCGTCAACGGCACACACGCTCTGTCCATTGCGCTGTTTGCCGTCTTGCGTCCGGGAGACACTCTCTTATCGGTTACCGGAAAGCCTTATGACACGCTTGATGAGGTAATCGGCATTTCAGGCAGCGGTAACGGCAGCCTTAAAGAGTTTGGGGTAAATTATCGTCAAGTGGATTTAAAGAATAATAAACCGGATTTTGAATCCATAAAAAAAGCTCTTACAAAAGATGTAAAATGCTGTATTATCCAGCGCTCGAAGGGCTATGACTGGAGGGACTCTCTTTCATCAAAGGAAATAGGGGAGACAGTGCGGTTTATTAAGTCTGTAAATCCGAACGCAATATGCCTTGTAGACAACTGCTACGGGGAATTTGTGGAAAAACATGAACCGGGCGATTACGGAGCCGATATGGTCGTAGGCTCTCTTATTAAGAACGTCGGCGGAGGGTTGGCTCAGAGCGGCGGTTATATTGCAGGCACAAAGGAATGTGTAGCTCTTGCGGCTTACCGCCAGACAAGCCCGGGAATAGGTAAGGAATGCGGCGCGACACTCGGTCAGAACAGGTTTATTTTGCAGGGATTTTTCCTTGCTCCTCACATAGTAAGTCAGGCAGTTAAAACAGCTGTTTTTTGCGGCGCTATGATGGAAAAGCTCGGCTTTGAGGTAAACCCGGCGTCAAACGGAAAAAGAGCGGATATAATTCAATCCGTTAAATTCAATGACCCCGAAAAGCTGATTGCATTTTGTAAGGCCGTTCAGTCGGCTTCGCCGGTAGACAGCTTTGTAACGCCCGAACCTTGGGATATGCCGGGATACAGTCATAAGGTTATAATGGCAGCAGGAACCTTTGTTTCGGGCGCAAGTATAGAAATAAGCGCCGATGCTCCCATAAAGCCTCCGTATGTAGGATATCTTCAGGGAGGATTGACCTACGAAAGCGGGAAGATAGCCGTCATGGCGGCGGCTTCGGCGCTGATATAGGCGTAGAGAAAAGCATAGTTAATTCAACAAAATAAAAATTTTGTTGAATTGGGAGGAGGAAGATATATTGAAAGACCAAAATCTATACGGCGATATTCCGCCTTATGCGCGGCGTTATCTGGTGTACATGACTGCGATTCTCGGAAAATCCGATAAAACCGTTCACGAATACTATTATGATTTAAGGACTTTTTTCAGATTTTTAAAATGCTATTTCAATAAATCTTCCTTCGACGATTTTGATACTATTGATTGCTCCGATTATTCCATTGACGAATTTAAGGAGCTTACTACCGATGATTTATATGAATTTCTCATGTATATCAGAAATTCCCGCGACAACAACTCAAATGCTTTGGCGCGGAAAATTTCTGCCTTGCGTTCATTTTATAATTATCTGACAACTAAAGCCCATCTTCTCGATAACAACATTGCCAAGGATTTGGATTATCCTAAAATTCCCAAAAAGCTTCCGCGATATCTCACATTGGATGAATCTGTAAAATTGCTTAACGCGGTGGACGGTGAATTTGCGATTCGTGATTATGCCATAATTACCCTTTTTTTAAACTGCGGTATGCGTTTGTCGGAGCTTGTCGGAATAAATATACATGATATTCAGGAAAACAGTATATTTATAAAAGGCAAAGGCAATAAAGAGCGAAAAGTATATTTAAACGACGCCTGCGTAGCCGCGATAAACGATTATCTTGCAGTTCGTCCTCACGACGGCGTAATCGACCGCGACGCCTTGTTTTTGAGCAAAAGAAAGACTCGCATATCCAATAATATGGTATATAAGATGGTCAAAAAGAATATGGAGCGAGCCGGTCTTGACCCGGATAAATATTCTCCCCATAAGCTTCGCCATACAGCCGCAACGCTTATGTATGTTCACGGTAATGTTGACGTGAGAGCTCTTCAGGAGATACTCGGGCACGAACAGCTTTCGACGACGCAAATTTATACTCATGTGGATGAAAAGCAGCTCCATGACGCTGTGAGCAGAAATCCCCTGGCAAATACGACAAAAGAAAAGAAGTCCGAAAAATCCGATGACAGGTCATAAAGACCTGCCATTTTTTTATTATATAGCTCTTGTTTCTTCTCTGAGCCAAGCCGCCTCATCTTTTGTAAGATAGGGCGAAATTTTTTCATATACCTTCGCATGGAAGCTATTGATCCAATCAATCTCTTTTTTAGTCAGAAGTTCCTTGTCCACTCCCCTTAAATCTATCGGACAGTAGGACAGCATTTCAAATTCATAAAATTCTCCGCTGCTGTTTTTAACCCTCGGAACCACCACGACATCGTTTTCGATTCGTATTCCGAACTTGCCCTCAACATATACGCCGGGCTCAACAGTTATATTCATTCCGGGCTTAAGCGGATATGAGCAGCCTCTGCCCGTACCGAAGCTCTGGGGTCCTTCATGCACATTGAGCAAAAATCCCACACCGTGACCTGTGCCGCATTTGTAGTCGATACCATCTTCCCAAAGCGGACCGCGGGCAAGTATGTCGAGATTTGCGCCTGAAACTCCTTTCATAAACACAGCCGAACAAAGTGCGATATTGCCCTTCAGTACAAGAGTATAGGCCTTCTTCATTTCGGGCGTGATGTCGCCTAATATGAGTGTGCGTGTAATATCGGTTGAGCCGTCAAGATAATGTCCGCCCGAATCAATCAAAAGCATCCCGCTTTTTTCAATAGCGGCGCAGTTATCTTTCTTCGGCGAATAATGCATCATTGCCGCATTTTCCTTATATGCCGCTATAGTGTCAAAGGACAAGCCGACATTTAAGTCCTGCGCCCTTCTTTCTTTTTCAAGTATGTCGCATACATCGCACTCTGTAAGAGAGCCCGAAGGCGCACGGTATATTTTATAAAAGCCTTTCACCAATGCAACGCAATCCTTTACATATGCATTTTTAAGGTTTTTATTTTCTGTCTCGTTCTTGATTGCCTTCATATCGTTGACAAAATCACGAGTTTCCTTGATTTTACAGTTTTTTGCGCTGTTAAATATCATATAATTTGTGCGCGCGGAATCAACGGCTAAGGTTTCGTCCTCCGAAAGCGCCTCGATATCGGAATAAATCTCCTCATACCCCTTTACGGTAACGCCGTTCTTTATAAGATAATCATACGCTTCCTCTGTCATTTGGCGCGGATCGACATAAAACAAAGCTTCATCCTCTTTTACCAGCGCGTAGCTCATGGCAAAGGGACAGCAGTGTATATCATTTGCCCTGACGTTGTAAAGCCACATTATGCAGTCGAGGTTTGAAAGGGCAAAGACATTCGCACCCGCTTTCTTTATTTCCTCACGCACCCTCTCTATTTTGCTTGCGGCGCTCTCGCCCGCGTATTTTTCGTCAAGCACAAAGAGCTTTGTGTACGGAAGCGGCGGACGGTTTTCCCATATATATGTAAGGTCGCAGCCGGTCACAAGCTCTATTCCATTTTCGGAGAACTGCTTTTGCATATTCGTGACTTCTCTTTTTGTGAAAAGCCTGCCGTCTATACCGACTTTGCCGCCCTCATTGAGCTCATCGCACAAAAACCGAACATAGCTCTTTACACCCGGCTCATACGCTTTGTAAAGGACAACCTCGCTTTCCGAAAGCTCCTTCTCCGCCTGTATATAGTATCGCCCATCTGTCCAAAGACCGCTTTTTGCCCTTGTAAGCGTAAACGTACCTGCGCTTCCCGTAAAGCCCGATATCCAGTGACGGAAGCGGTAATGCTCAGCCAAATATTCGGATATATGAGGATCCTTAGACGGAACAATATATCCGTCAATGCCTTCCTTTTCCATGGCTTTTCTCAAAAGCGCTATCTTTTCATTTGTCGTCATAACACATGTCCTTTCTCATATAAGCGATAACTGCGGCGCCGCGTTAAGCTTTAAATCGGCTCTTACGCCCTTTATAAAATTGAGGTACCCTGCGCAGGATATCATTGCTCCGTTATCTGTGCAAAGGGAAATCGGAGGGCAATAGAATTTCATTTTATTGTCCTCAGCCGCTTTTTCAAGCTCACTGCGCAAAAACGTATTTGCCGCGACGCCTCCCGCGACAGCTATTGTGCTGCACCCCACGCTCTTTGCCGCAGCCACGGTATTTTCCGTTAAAACATCGCAAACGGCGCTCTGAAACGATGCCGCAACGTCAGCACGGTTTATCGCTCGTCCTGCCTGCTCCTCCTTATGAACGTAATTTATAACGGCAGTTTTCACGCCGCTGAAGCTGAAATCAAATCCGCTCTTGGGACGCGGAAATTTAATGGCGTCCTTATCGCCTTCTTCGGCAAGCTTGTTTACCTTCGGTCCTCCGGGATAGCCCAACCCCAAAACCCGTGCAACCTTATCAAAGGCTTCTCCGGCAGCGTCATCATGAGTGCATCCCAATATATCAAACTCGTGATAATCCTTCATATGCAGGATATGACTGTGCCCGCCGGAGGCTACAAGGCATACAAACGGAGGTTCAAGCTGTTTATGCGCAATATAATTTGCGGCAATATGCCCTTGAATGTGGTTGACCGGTACAAGCGGCTTGCCCAGTCCGTACGCCAAACCCTTTGCCGCGTTCACACCTACAAGCAATGCGCCGACAAGCCCGGGCGAATACGTCACAGCCACCGCGTCAAGCTGTTCTTTTGTTATTCCCGCTTTTTTTATTGCTTCATCTATCACCCATATTATCTTGTCAATATGCTTTCTTGAAGCAATTTCGGGCACGACGCCGCCGTAAAGCGTATGTATGTCTATCTGCGAATAGACAACATTGCTCAATACCTCTCGCCCATCGTTGGTGACGGAGGCCGCCGTCTCATCGCACGAGGTTTCTATTCCTAAAACATATGCCATTTTTATCCTTCCTTATCTTTCTTTCAACAAAAGATCCATCAGCACAGCATCGCAAACCGGGTTTTTATAATACCCTTTCCTGCTCCCCACTGCCTTAAAACCATGCTTTTCATAGAGTGATAACGCAGGAGCGTTGTCAGCTCTCACCTCAAGAGTGTACAGGCTGATATCATCATCTTCCTTTATCCTGTTTAAAAGCGCATCGGCAAGTCCTCTTCCGCGAAAGGACGGGTGTACCGCAACGCTTACTATCTGCCCCTCGCCGCAAACGCACTCAAAGCATATAAACGCCGCAAGCTTTTCTCCCCTTACCGCATAAAAACGGTAGGACGGGTTTTTGAGCATTCCTTCAAGGGTGTTTTTTGAAAGCGGTGAGGAAAAGGACAGCTTTTCCACATCACAGATTTCGTCTAAATCATCAATACCGCATTTTACAACATTCATTTTCTGTTCTCTGCCACTCTTTTTATATATTCCTCAAGCTGAGTCGCACACTTTTCATATTCTGCGGCATCTCCCCCAAAGGGGTCTGAAACATCATCTCCGCCTGCGGCTTCGCCAAGGGTTTTTACCTTATAGGCAAACTGCGGCAATACAGATGCAATATACTTTTTCTGGCTGTCTGTCATTGTATAAATTTCAGCGGCTTCGGAAATATCGTTTGCCGAAAGCTGAGCCGACTTATGACGCGATATATCTATTCCGCGCTTTTCCATTGCCAAGCGGGCATTTTCCGAAACGGGCGCAGGTTCGGGCACCATAAGTCCCCGCGATATTGCTCCGCCCCCGCAAAGCGAATTGTATATTCCTTCCGCCATGGGACTGCGGCAGGTATTGCCCGTGCATATAAAAAGTACTTTCTTTTCCATTATCTAACTTCCCTTGTTCAACGCTTTATATCGGAGAGTCTTAACGACTGACAAAACGATTATACCACGCCGATAATAAAAACGCAAGTTTTGCTTATAATAAAATGCGACCGCAGTAGAGATTCCAAATCTGTTCTACTGCGGTCTTTTCAATCTGATTACAAATCATATACGCAGATTGCGCTTTGCAATGTATTGATTACTACTTCGTAGGCTCCGTCGCCGTCTATATCCTTAACTACAGGCTCTGCCATTCCGCCGTTTGGTTTTTGACCTGCTTCCTTGCTGTCGGGAAGCTGTGTTTTTGAAATAAGCTTTCCCTCGTAATTTAAGATATATAAATATCCCCTCACATTTCCGTATCCCTGCTCGGAATCGTAAAAAGAAGTAAATATTATTTCCTTTTTACCGTCAAAGTCGATATCTTCGCATACTACCGGAGAAGCATATTCATACATCGGGCTTGTTCTCTTTGTAAGGCTGTACGGCCACGCGTACGGCTCCTTGCGGTTCAGCGAGTAGCAATGTACCCTGCCGTCATAAGAATTAAACAGTATCTCCACGCTTCCGTCGCCGTCTATATCCGATATTGTCGGCGACTGGAACACATTTGATGCAACAGACTTCGGGTCATTATAAAGGGGCTTGCCTGTATCGGTGGGAAGGATTTCCCAGTCATAGCCGAGAGCGGTATTCTTATAGCGGGTACGGTCACCGTTCAGAAGTGCCACAGTCATATACTCTGTCGGCGGATAAATGGGATATTTTCTGTTACACATTATCGTTGTAACGATAACCTCATTATTACCGTCGTTGTCAACATCATACACCTTTGCCTTTGCATGACCGAACTCGCCTTTATACAGCTCTTCGCGGGATTCCCCTCCTGTCACCGCGTAACCCCATCCGCTGTTTTCACACCTGATTTCGGCACTGTAATCTTCATAAAGAGCTATCTGTCCCCAGTTCTTTTTCCCATAAACACTCTGGTTTGCAGGGAAGCTTGTTCCATCCGGTTCAAAAACCGATACAAACGACAAATCTGACGGTACTATAATTTCAAGTATTCCGTCGTTATTTAAATCTCCGGTAGTTATCGAATCCATGAACACGCCGTATGTCCACGACTGAGTTTTATCATTGGTCTGCGGCCAACCGGGTCTTAATGTGCCGTCATAATTATATACATAGATGCTCGTAATGCTTTCGACGCCATACCCTGCGATAATTTCACACTTGCCGTCATTATCAAGATCCGCAACTTCAACAGAACGTGTCGAGGCAACAACCGGCGTTTGCGGCCAGCCGGGTTTGAAGTACCCGTCGGAGCTGAGTACAGAAATTAATCCGCCCCCGTGACCTGTTATTATTTCGAGCGAACCGTCGCCGTCAATATCGGCAAGCTCTACATCGCTCCAAGTATGACCGTTGCTTGCGCCGAATTCACGAACCGGGGTATTCCTGTCAAATCCGGAATTGACCTTCCATTCCTGTTTGCCGGTGGCGGCGTCGAGTACGGTTATGGAATAATTCGAGAATATTATTTCATCTCTTCCGTCGCCGTCTATATCTGCCACCGCAGGAGAAGAATAATACGCTTCCTCGGTCCAAAGGCTGTATGTGCCTGCGTTTGTATATTTAAGCGTCGGATTGATTCCATTTGCATAAGAAAGCTGCGGAAACGCCGTTATCAGGCAGAGCAGCATAAGTAATATCCTGTTCTTCATTTGATTTCACTCCTTAATATTCGGCAACGGCGCTTTTACCGGTAGTCATATAATTTGCGCTCTCACTCGTTGTTTTTATTACTATAAACGAATATTTTTTACTAAAATCAAGCCCATAAACATAAAGCTCCGAAACATAGCCGGCTGCCTGTCCGCTGCGGTAAGATATTTCTCCTTTTTCAAAATATACATTGCCGCTGCTGAGCGGTATTTCACGAATTGTTCCCGAACCGTCGGCTTTCGCAAAAACTCTCAAACCGTAGTGTTCCGCCTCATCATCAAACTCGATGACATATGCGTTTCCGGAACGGTATACCGATATTTCTCCAAGCGTCTCGGGCAAATCCGCAAAGGAATCCGACAGCGTTGTCTCCGCAAATACACCTATGTTCTTTGCCTTATCGGAATCAACGGCGCCTTCATCGCAGAGCTTGTCGATAAGGGTTCTCTTTGAATTATTCAAATTAGCCGACAGCGCTCTGTAGCACATATCTATCATATCGCTTCTCGAAAGCTCGTAACGCATAGCCGCATCACCGCTCAAAAGCTGCTTCTGCTGAGCAAAAGAAACTGAATCGGCAAACGAGAAATCTCCCTCGGAATCATCATATCCAAGTACGCGAAGCAGCATTGTTGCAAACTGCTGTACCGTCGCAATATCCTGCGCTCCGAAATATGTATCGCCGACTCCGTTGACGAGATAGTTTTCGTAAAGCCAGCCCACATAATCGCTCGCCCATTGCGGCACATCGTTAAAAGGGTGTCCGTTCTGCTGATAATGAGCCTTTTCCTCTTTCCCGAGCATTCTGACAATAGTAGTGCATACCTCTGCCCGTGTTGCGTTTCTGCCAAGCTCAAGGCTCTCTGCGCTGAAAGAGTCTCCCGTTCCTTTCAAAAGACCAAGCTCATATAAAACTTCTGCTTCGCTTTCAATTGATGCGGCGGAAGCTGCCAATGCGTACAGCGCCATAAACGCCGCCGCCAAAATACATACAATTCGTTTCACGTCTACACCTCACATTTTTTACGG